>RGWK01000206.1 GCA_010029775.1 Gammaproteobacteria bacterium | reverse complement strand
CGATTGTCGACCTCCAACCTTGATGTGGCCCCCGGCCGCATCGTTTACACGCAGTGGCTCAACGAGCGCGGCGGCATCGAGGCTGACCTGACGATCACGCGCCTGAGCGAAACGCAATTTCTGGTGGTGACCTCGGCAATTTGCCAGACGCGCGATTTGGCCTGGCTGCAGCGTCATCTCGATGATCATCCGCAGTTGCACTGCACCGCGACCGATGTCACGGCAGGCATTGCCATGCTTGGCATCATGGGACCGAATAGTCGTGCGCTGCTCAGCGAGGTCTCAGGTGCCGATTTGTCGAATGCGGCCCATCCGTTCGGGCAGTCGCGCGAAATCGAAATCGGTTATGCGCGCCTGCGGGCGAGTCGCATCACCTACGTGGGTGAACTCGGCTGGGAGCTCTACATCCCTGCCGAACACGTGCTCGACGTCTACGAGCGGTTGCTTGAGGCGGGCGCGAAGCATGGGCTGACGCACGCCGGCTATCACGCCATGGCTGCGTGCCGGGTCGAGAAAGGCTATCGGCACTGGAGTCATGACATCGCCGATGAAGACACGCCGCTTGAGGCGGGGCTCGGATTCACAGTGGCTTGGGACAAACCCGGCGGTTTCGTGGGTCGCGAGGCCCTGCTTGCGCAGCGTCAGCGCGGTGTACTGCCAAAACGGCTCGTCCAGGTGATGCTCGAGGACGATTCAGTCTCGGCGCCGATGCTCTATCACGAAGAACCCATCGTCCGCGACGGACTGATCGTGGGCTCAACCCGTTCAGGCGCGTGGGGGCATCGCATCAACCGCTCCATCGGCATGGGCTACGTGCACTGCGATGCGGGCGTCACGCCCGAGTGGCTTGCCGCGGGTCGGTGGGAAATCGAAGTTGCTGGCCGGCGCTACGCGGCGCGCGTGCAGTTGCAGCCCTGGTATGACCCCAAGGGCGAACGCATCAAATCCTGAGGATACGCAGATATGAAGACGCAGGCACAGGTGGTCATCATCGGCGGCGGCTCCGTCGGCTGCAGCGCGCTGTATCACTTGACCCAGCTCGGCGTGACCGATGCGGTGCTACTCGAGCGCGACGAGCTGACGGCAGGTTCCACATGGCATGCCGCCGGCAACTGCCCGAATTTTTCGACCTCCTGGAATCTGATCAAGCTGCAGCGGCACAGCACGCGGCTCTATTCACAGCTCGCGCAGCGCGTGGGCTACGACATCAATTACCACATCACAGGCAGCATCCGTCTCGCCCACACCCGTGATCGGGTCGACGAATTCCGCCACGTGGTCTCCCAGGCGCGTGCGCAGGGCATCGAGTTCGAGATGCTGACACCTGATGAAATTCGTCAGCGCTACCCGTACATCACCACCGACGATTTGCAGGCGGGCTTGTACGACCCCTACGACGGCGACATTGATCCTGCGCAGTTGACGCAGGCGCTGGCTAAGGGTGCGCGCGATGCGGGTGCGACCATCTATCGACACACGCGTGTGACGGCCATCGAGCGACTGCCGTCGGGCGAATGGAACATCATTACGGATAAGGGCGAAATCCGCGCGCAGAAGGTCATCAATGCGGCGGGCTACCGCGGTGGCGAAGTGGCGGCGATGGTCGGGCAGTACTTGCCGATGGTCACGCTGTCGCACCAATACCTGATCACCGAAGATATCCCGGAACTCGTCGCCCGTGGCACCGATCGCTTGCCGCTGCTGCGCGACCCGGACGTGAGCTACTACCTGCGGCAGGAGCGCCATGGTCTGATTCTCGGCCCCTACGAGTGGGACGCGAAGGCCCACTGGCTCGAGGGTCTGCCCGATCAGTTCGCGCACCAGCTGTTCGACGACGATCTCGGTCGCATCGAAAAGTACATCGAGGCGGCCTGCGAGCGCGTGCCCATTTTGGGCTCGGTGGGCGTCAAGCGGGTGATCAACGGTCCGATCCCGTACGCGCCGGATGGCAATCCGCTACTCGGTCCGGCGCCCGGCCTGCCGGGTTTTTATCATTGCTGCGCTTTTACCTTTGGCATCGCCCAAGCGGGCGGGGCCGGCAAGCTCATCGCCGAGTGGGTGGCGAACGGTCAGCCCGAGTGGGACATGTGGCCGCTCGACTCGCGGCGCTACCTCGAGTGTCACAATCACAAGTACACGCTCGCCAAGGCGCTCGAGACCTACCAGCACGAGTACGGCATCGGCTACCCCGCCGAGGAACGTGCGGCTGGGCGCCCGGCGAAGATGTCGCCAGCCAATCCGCGCCTGCGCGACAAGGGTGCAAAATTCGGTGCCCGTGGTGGCTGGGAACGCGCGGTTTATTTTCCGCAGCCCGGCGACCCGGCGGGTCCCGAGGTCTCGTTCCGTCGTCCTGCATGGCATGCGGCCGTGGCGCGCGAGTGTGCGGCGGTACAGCAGCGCGTTGCCGTGCTCGATTTGCCGGGCTTCACCAAGTTCGAGGTCAGTGGCAACGGTGCCGCCGAGTGGCTTGATCGCATGGTGACCGGCGTGGTGCCGAAGAGCGGCCGCACGGCACTCAACTATTTCTGCGCTCCGAGTGGCGGCATCGTCACCGAGATGACGCTGACCACCTTTGCAGCGGATCGATTCTGGCTCATCAGTGCTGCGGCCGGTGAGCGGCACGACGAACATTGGTTGCGCGAACATCTGCCGACCTCGGGTGTACAGATCGACAATTTGTCGGCGCGTTACGGGACCTTGATTCTGGTTGGCCCGCGCTCGCGCGACGTGCTTGCCAAACTAACGCGGGCTGATCTGTCGAACGCCGCCTTTCCGTGGTTGTCGGTCCGCGACATCGAGATCGGCTACACGCGGGCGATCGCCATGCGCGTGAACTACGTGGGTGAACTCGGCTGGGAGTTGCACATCCCGGCTGAACATGTGCTGTCGGTGTATGACCTGCTGTGGGCGGCGGGAGAAGAATTCGGCATCCACGACTTCGGTCTGTATGCGATGGACAGTCTGCGACTTGAGAAGTGCTATCGCGGCTGGAAGGGCGATCTCACCACCGAGTACACGCCGTTCATGGCCTCGCTCGATCGTTTCGTCAAACTCGACAAGCCGAGTGGCTTCATCGGGCAAGAGGCTTTGCGACGCGAGGCGGCGCAGGGTCCGCGCGAGCGCTTTGTGCCGCTCCTGGTCGATGCGGCCGATGCCGATGCGGCGGCGGTGTCCATCGTGTTTCGCGGTGATGAGCAGGTGGGGCTCGTGACCTCGGGCGGCTATGGCTACCGTCTGCAGCAGAGCATTGCGCTCGCCTACGTGCGCACGGATCTCGCTGCGGCGGGAACGGAGTTGTCCGTGGAGATTCTCGGTGAGCGTCGTCGGGCGGTGGTGGCCACCGAGCCGTTGTACGATCCGCAGAATCTGCGCCTGCGCGCGTAAGTCTGTGCGCGTAAGTTAGGGTCGTCGGCGATCGTCGCCGCGCATCAACAGCAGCGCGAGCGCGGCCGAGGCGACCATTAGGAACACGCTGACGGCATTGAGCACGGGCGTTGCGCCATCACGCATGCGGCCGTACATCATTACCGTCAGCGGTGAGTCGGCGCCGACCAGCATCAAGGTGGTGTTGAAGTTCTCGAACGACATCAGGAACACGATGGCCGCCGAGCCGATCAGCGCAGGTCTCAGGTAGGGCAGGGTGATGGTGCCGAGCACCGCAAGGCGCGATGCGCCGAGGTTGTAGGCTGCCTCTTCGAGGGTGCGGTCGAAGCGCTTCAGGCGCGCGCTGATGGTCAAGGTGGCGATGGCGATCAGATAGGACACTTGCCCGAGCACCACAAGTGGCAGCCCCGGTCGCAGGAATTCCACCTCCCAGCCGAACAGATCCCCAAGCAGATCGGCAACGCGGCTGGTAAAGGCGAGGATCGAGATGCCGAGGATTACACCCGGTATCACGAGCGGTACCAACATCAGCAGCGACAGCAGGCCCTGACCGCGAAAACGCATGCGCTCCATCAGGAACGCATTGGTAGTACCGATCACCACTGACAGCAACGTCACCCAGCTGGCGACAAACAGGCTCGTCAGAATGCTGCCGAGCAGTTCCTCGTCGCGAAAGAGGCCGGTGCGTTCGAGAGATTCGTTGCCGATGAACCAGTCCAGAGTGAATCCCTGCCAGGGCGGTGCGGGGTAGGGCGCATCGTTGAAGGCGAAAGTCGCAACCGTGGCGAGCGGCATGAACAGGAACAGCAGGAACGCCAGCACAAAGAGCACCGTAGCCCACTTCAGC
>RGWK01000205.1 GCA_010029775.1 Gammaproteobacteria bacterium | reverse complement strand
CCCACTGGAAGCTGACCCCATCCAGCCTGCACCTGCGGTCCCGCGAGGGCGTCGTCCGGAATTCACCGACGATCCAATGCTGGATCGACTGTATTCGGTGACGCTCGCCTTGGTGTCCGAGCTCGCCGTCACACGCACGCGACTCGACACGGTCGAGCGGCTGCTCGCGGAGCGTGCCGTGCTGCCGTCTGCAGAGGTGGAGGGCTTCAAGCCCGATGCCGCGCAGGCCGCCTCGCGCGCCGAGTGGCAGCAGGCTTATCTCGAGCGCGTGCTGCGCGGCTTGCTTAACGAACCCGCCTGACCTTTGCAGCCCGGCCGGACGCGGCCACCAGCGTGAACGAGCCGAGCGCGCCCGGCTTGATCACTACGTTCTCGCCGCTCTTCAGGCGCAACGTCACGCCGCTCGCCAACTGCTGCCACTGCTGCCCGTTGTCGAGACTGACCCGGAACGTGCCATTGGCCAGGTAATCGACACCATCGATGCGCGCGGTCAGTTCGGCGAGAGTCGATGCGAGCGCTTTGGCCTGTTCGTCGCGCGCCTCCTGCGCGATCTTGCCGCGGTAGCCGAACAGCGCTTCATCGGTTTTCGCGACATCGACTTTGGCCGCGGTGCCGACCTGCTCGATGCGAAATAATCGGTCGTAGCAAGCGAGTCGCTGCCCGATATCTTTGAGCGTGCCGCAGCGCCGCGCGTCGCTGACCAGACTCGCATCCTGTAGTGCAGCAGCGGGCGGTCCCGATTGAGCGGCGAGTGGCTGGGCGGCGAGCGGCTGAGCGGCGATCGCCAGTATCCAGATCAGTCTCACAATCAGATCTCCCAAGCCGGCGGTGCGCCATTGTAGCGATCGATGCCGACGAACAACTGCGTCACCCATTCGCGCTCCTGCAAAGTGAGTTCGGGTCGCCAGATCTCGAACAACAGGATCACCCGCGTCTCCTTGGAGTCGTTCCAGGCTTCATGCTCGATGGTGTCGTCGAACGCCCAGGTCACGCCCTTGCGCCATTCGCGAACCTCGTTGCCCACGCGGAAGCGGCAGCCCTGAGGCACGATCAGCGGCAGATGGCAGATCAGCCGCGTGTTGACGAGCCCGCAGTGCGGCGGAATGTGCGCGCCGGGACGCAGCAACGAGAAGAGCACCGAGGGCGAACGTTGCGGCAGCGAGCCGAGCGGTACGCGCTGCAGCGCCTGCATGGTGCGCGGACAGCGGCGCGCGTTCTCGGTGATCACGTTGCCTTCTTTCCAAAGATAGAACGCGCTCCAGTCCGGATTATTCAGCATTCCCGCTTCCGCCTTGCGGGGGCGGTTCGGATCGCCCTGCACGTAGGGCTTGAAGTCATCGGGTGTTCGCAGCAGCTCCAGCAGCTCGTCGCGGATGGCATCCGTGTGTGATTCGAGTTCGGCGAACCAGGGGAACGGCGCACGATCGTAGAACTGGATCTGCGGCAGCCCCGGGAAAAAGTAGTAGCGTGGGTTCTGAAAGAAGATCTGCTTGCGACCGAGGACGATGTCGAGCGACTCGGTAAAACGCGGACTCGAGGCGTCGGGTCGAAAGCCCTGTGCGGCGAGATGTTCGGTGAGATGTTGCTGGAACTGAGTCGCGTAACTGGCCAGCAACGCGCGTACCCGTGCCAGTTCGCCCTCGAGTGCCGGATTGCGCGCCGTTGCAGCGGCCGCGCGGATACTCGCCTGATAAAACGCGGCGGCGGAGCGCTTGTCGCCCGACGCCGCGTATTCATCGCCGCGGCGGATGAGTGCGATCGGGTCGGCGGTCGTGTTTGGAGCGGATGCGCTCATGCTAGAGTTTGGCGAGTGGTCAACCTGCCGCAGTATCCATGGCGTTGCGCAGCGGGTAAAGCCGGTGGATACCTGGTTTGGGCGGTAGGGAGCGGTCACCCCCGTGGAGCGCACAGCATCCGGGCGCACGAGCGCCGAGTACGAGCAACTCGCGACGCGGGCGATGATGGCGGGAGATTTTGCGAGCGCTCGCGGGGTGCTCGATGCGTGGGTTCAGCACGAGCCTAGTCACCTTGGCGCCTGGTTGCGCCGGGCGGCCGTATGTCGCCAGCAGGGTGACACTGCGCAGGCCTTCGAGTCGCTGAGTGGTGCGCTGAAGATCGACCCGCGGTGTTTTCCGGCCTTGTTGATGGTGGCTACCTTGCTCGAACGCGAGGGCGATGTGCCGGCGGCGGCGCGCCAGTACGAGATCGCAATTGCTCAGGCGCCGCCTGATGAGCGACTCGATGCTGCCTCGCGCAGCGCGCTCGAGCACGGCAGGCAGCTTGTGGCCAAACACTCCGCCGCGCTACGCGATTACATCCACGCTGACCTCGACACCGTTCGACAGGACTGCACGCCGAGCGAGCAGCGTCGCCTCGAGGCGTTCATCGACACCACGCTGCGCCTGCGGCAGCGTTACACGCAGCAGCCGATGGAATACTGCTACCCGGGGATGCCCTCCATCGAGTTTTACGATCGCTCTATGTTTCCGTGGCTCGAAGAACTCGAGGCCGCGACGCCCGACATTCGCCGCGAATTGCTGGGGCTTCTCGCCGAGGGTGCGCCCGGCTTCTCGCCGTACGTGAATTACGCTGAGCACATGCCGCTCGATCAGTGGCGCGAACTCAACCGCTCGCCGCGCTGGACGGCCTGGCATTTCTACGAACGCGCCGAACCTATCGCCGAGCGTTGGGCGCGGGCGCCGCTGACCGCGGCAGCGTTCTCGCGCTTGCCGCAAGCGAAGGTACCGCTGCGTTCGCCGACGGCCCTGTTCTCGGCGCTGCGCCCGAAGACCCGCATCCCGGCGCACACCGGCATCGCCAACTTCCGCTTGCTCGTGCACCTTGCACTCGTGATTCCGCCGGGTTGCGGCTTTCGTGTGGGCGGCGAGACGCGGCCCTGGCGCGAGGGCGAGGCCTGGGTGTTCGATGACACCATCGAGCACGAGGCCTGGAACGACAGCGACGAGCTGCGGGTGATCCTGATCTGCGATATCTGGAGTCCGTTGCTCTCGCCTGCCGAGCGCGAGGCGATCGCCGCCGTGATCCGCGCGCGCGATGCCTACACGGGCATCATTCCGCGCAGCGACGGCTGAGCAAAAAAAAGCGGCGGTTCCCTTACGGAAACCGCCGCTGGTGTCAGCCCCTTGCGGGGTCCGACAGGCTCGTCTTAGAACGCCACCTTGACGCGGGCGAACAGGTAACGACCCAGAGCGTCATACGTCTGGGGATACGTGTTGCCGTTGCCGGTGGTGCCGACGCTCGCGTTGATCGAGGGATCGTTGTCGAGGACGTTGTTCACGCCGATCGTGGCAGCAATCTTCTCGTTGAACACGTAGGTGCCGGCGAGGTCGAAGTAGCTCTCAGCAGCGAACGAGCGGTCGATACGGGTCGCCGCCTGCTGGTAGCCCTCGACGCTGCCGTAGTAGCGCCAGGTCAAAGCGAGGTCGAGGTTCCACGGGGTCTCGTAACCCACGCGGAACTGGTGACGCCACTTCGGATTCGGCGTACCGCACGAGCCTGCAAAGAAGCCCACGCAGTCATACGCGGAGAGACCCGGGCCCGGCTCCGTCGACAACTCGTTCAGGTAGGTGCCCTGGAGGTTGAAGTTCAGGCTACCCGCGCCCACATCGAGGCCCGCGTAGCTGAGATTCACGTCCACACCCGAGGTAGCGAGCGAACCGATGTTGATGTTGAGGTCCTGGACGAGGCCCGAACCCAACCACAACTGACCGAGCGCATTGCGCTTGATCCGACCGCAAGCGGCCGCGTCGTTGTTGTTGTAGCAGGCCTTGAGGGTGTTGATCGGACCAAACGAACCCACCGTCTTGTCGACCGTGATGTCGAAGTAGTCGATCGACGCCACGAAGCCCGGCAGAGCCGACGGCGTGATGATGATGCCCGCCGTGACCGTGTCCGACTCCTCGGGGTTGAGGTTCGGGTTACCGCCACCCAGCAGCTGGTACTGACCGGCCGGGCTGTCGAGCGCCGCCTTGCCAACGTTGGCTGCCGGCACGCCGGTGGCCAAACACTGCGCCGCAGTCGCCTTCACGCCGCTGACGGTGGTGCCGAGGGCTTCACCGCAGGGGTCACCGTCCAGATCGAACAGGCCGTTGCCCTGCGCGGTGAACAACTCGATGATGTTCGCCGCACGGACCGCGCGCTGGAAGCTGCCGCGGACGCGGAAGTCTTCTACCGGTGACCACTCAAGACCCAGCTTGTAGGTGTCGGTGTTGACCTTGCCGTA
>RGWK01000204.1 GCA_010029775.1 Gammaproteobacteria bacterium | reverse complement strand
GCGCACGATGTCGGTGACCATGTGCTCCTGGGCGATCGACACTTCGCCACGGTGCCAGCGTTCACCGACTTCGCGCACGAGCGGCACGAGGATGGTGTTCACCACCTCGTTGGGCGGCAGCAAAGCCACTGCCGAAGTCAGCACTTCTTCTACGCCGGAGGGGTCGGAGTGTTCGGCCGCATCGATGGCGCGCTCCACGTACGACTGACCGCGGGTCGGGCCGGGGCGAGCCTGGCCGCCCGAGTCGGCCACCAGTTTGGCCAGTTCGTCTTCCCCAAGATGCGCAAGGCGGCTGATGGTATGGCCCAGCTCGGTCGCGGTGCGAAGCAGGCGAAGGCGGGCGACGTCAGCGGCCGAGTAAGTGCGCCGGCCCGAGCTATCTCGGGAGGGAGTGACCACCTCGTAGCGGCGTTCCCAGGCGCGCAGGGTCTCGACCGTGAGGCCGGTGGCTTGGGCGACGGCCTTGATGGTGAATTGGCCGACGGAACGCGGCGATGAGACGGGTTTGTTCATGCCTTGTTCAACTCTTGTACAGCCTTACCATGTACAACATCTTGACAGGTTCCCGATCGTCTGTCATCCTTCGCTCCGTTGATGTCAGCGTACGCAGGATCGCGGTACGCCTCGAAACCGCCCAATCAGGAGTACTGCCATGACCCGTTTCAACACCAAGATCGCGCTCGCCGCCGCCCTGCTCGCTGCAGGTTCGGTGGTGGCTTCCGCCTCCGGCTCGTCCGTCCTCGATGTTGCCAAGGAGAAGGGTAACTTCACCACCCTCGCCAAGGCCATCGAAGTGGCCGGCCTGCAGGACGCCCTGACCGCTCAGGGTCCGGTGACCATTTTCGCGCCGACCGACGAGGCCTTCGCGAAGCTGCCGCCGGCCCAGCTCGAGGCGCTGCTGCGCCCCGAGAACAAGGACCAGCTGGTCAAGATCCTCACCAACCACGTCGTTCCGGGCAAGGCGCTCGAAGCGGACGACATGAAGCGCACCCGTAGCGCCAAGACCGTCGCCGGTGAGGAAGTGAAGTTCGAACTCGTTCGTGGCCGCCTGCGCGTCGATGGCGCCCGCGTCACGGGCGACTACAACGCCGATAACGGCGTGGTTGTGGCCGTCGACAGCGTGCTGCTGCCGAACTGAACGGCTAGTAAGGCATTGGAATCGGGCGACACGTCACCGTGACGCCCACCCCTCCCAAGGACGGGAGGGTGGCAAGGATGCCAAACGTCCAAGGACGATCCGGGCGAGGCGGGCTGAAAGGCCTGTCTCGCCCGGGGCCTTTCTGGCCCCCTAAAACGCCCCTGAGCGCGTGATCATCGGCTCCTTCAGCGATAGCCAATCCACTAGGTGAGCATGAACTGCCGCATCGGGCGGTCACCTCCGGCGCGTTGCTACGATGCCGCGCGATGTTCCCCACTACGACCGTCGGCAGTCTGCCGAAACCCGACTGGCTCGCCGAGCCTGAGAAACTCTGGGCCGCTTGGCGTCTGACGGGTGAAGCCCTGCAACAGGCCAAAGAGCGCGCCGCACTCGAGTGGTTGCGCGAGCAGGAAGCCGCCGGCATCGACATCGTCGGTGACGGCGAACAGTTTCGCATGCACTTCGTCCACGGTTTTCTCGAGGGCCTCGACGGCATCGACTGGACACGTAAGACGCGCATGGGCATCCGCAACAACCGCTATGAGGCGGATGTGCCGACTGTCACGGGACCGCTGCAGCGTCCACGGCCGGTGCACGTGCCCGATGCAGCGTTCATGCGCCGGCACACCACCCAAAAACTGAAAATCACCCTGCCGGGGCCGATGACGATCTGCGACACGCTCGCCGATGGCTACTACGGCAGGCGCGCCGACATGGCCATGCGTTTTGCCGAACTGCTCAACGCCGAGGCGCGCGAAATCGAGGCGGCCGGTGCTGAGGTCATCCAGTTCGACGAACCCGCGTTCAATGTGTTTCTCGATGAAGTGCGCGAGTGGGGTTTGCCGGCGCTCGAGCGCGCGATGCAGGGCTTACGCGCGACTACGGTCGTGCATATCTGCTACGGCTATGGCATCGAAGCCAACATTCAGTGGAAAGCCTCGCTCGGCGACCAATGGCGGCAGTACGAGCAGATCTTTCCCTGGATCAACGCGAGCAGCGTACAGCAGGTGTCGTTGGAGTTTGCCGGCTCGCGCGTGCCGCATGAAGTGCTGCGCCTGCTGCCGGACAAAACGCTGCTGGTCGGTGCCATTGAAGTCCTGCCCGGCAAACTCGAGAGCCCAGAAGAAGTCGCCCATAACATCCTCGAGGCGACGCGGCATGTGGAGTCCGCGCGTCTCGTGCCTTGCACCAACTGCGGCATGGCGCCGTTGCCCGCGGCGCTCGCGCGCAGCAAGTTGCACGCCCTCGGTGCCGGTGCGGCCTTGGCCCGCCGACAGCGCTGATTCGGAGCGAAGCGCACGCATGGATCTGCAACTCGACGGCAAGCGCGTGGTGCTCTGCGGGGCGAGCGGCGTACTCGGCCGAGCGATCGCGCGAACGCTCGCTGGAGGCAATCACGGCCCTCGGCGGCCTGGACGTGTTCGTCTCGGCCGCCGGCGCTGCGCAGGGCGGCGTGTTCTGGGAAATCGACGATGCCGCCTGGCAGCGCAACCTCGATATCAAACTATTTGGCACGATCCGCGCGCTGCGCGCGGTCGCGCCGCGCATGATCGCGCAGCGTGGCGGTCGCATCGTGCTCGTGGTCGGCAACTCGGCGCGTCAGCCGGAGCCGCGCATGCTGCCCGGTGCCGCGGCGAACGCTGCACTGCTCGCCATCGTGCGCGGGCTGGCCGAAGAACTCGGGCCGCACGGTGTCGCCATCAATGCAGTCAATCCGGGTCCGGTGCGCTCGAGCCGCTGGGACACACTGATGCAGGCGGCGGCCACGCGCGAGGGCTGCACGCCCGCCGAGGCCGAGGCCAAGTTCCTCGAGAAGACGGCGCTGCGGCGCCTCGCGACGCCCGAGGAGGTCGCGACTCACGTCGCCTTTCTCGCCTCGCCGAGAGCCGCACACCTGACGGGCACTTCACTCACCATCGATGGCGGCAGTACCAAGTCACCATGACCGACCAACTCGGCTATCGCGGCCGTATCGCGATCGTCATCCCCTCCACCAATACGACGTGTCAGCCCGAATCCGAGCGCTTGCGCCCGACGGGGGTCACGAATCACGTGGCCCGCATCAGCATCCGTGAACGACCACTGACGAGCGAACAGGCCTTCCTCGAGCACGTGCAGGCCATGCGCGATGGCATGCGCAGCGCAATCGATCAGGTGATGACCTGCCAACCGACGCACGTGATCATGGGCGTTGCACTCGAAGCGTTCTGGGGTGGCATCGCAGCGGCCGACGATCTGCAGCGCGAACTCGCCGAACGCGCCGGAGTCGGCGTCTCCATGGGCTCGACCGCAACGGTCGCGGCGCTGCGCCGACTGGGCGCACGCTCGATTGCGGTGCTCACGCCCCACCAGCCGCGCGGCGACGAACAGGTCCGCCGATATTTCGAAGAAGCCGGTTTCGCGCTCCCGCGACTCATTGGCCTCAAGTGTCCATCGCCCGTCCAAATCGCTCACACCACGGAGCGACAGGTGATCGATGCCTTGCGCGCACTCGACGGCGATGACGTCGATGCGATCGTGCAGGTCGGTACCAACCTCGCGGCCATCGAGATCTGCGCCGAGGCCGAGCGTTGGCTCAGCAAGCCAGTGCTGGCCATCAACGCCATCACCTATTGGGACGCACTGCGACGCTCCGGTATTGATGATCGGGTGCAGGGCTACGGCTCGGTGCTCGAGCGCTTTTAAATTGTGATGAAGGACAGGCTGTGACGAACAGCGCGCAGCGCGTACTCATCGCCGGCGGTGGTCCGGCGGGCATGTCGGCCGCTCTGTTCCTGCTTGCCGAAGGCGTGCCGGTGACCGTGCTGGAGCGCAGTGTCACGCCGCACGCCGACCCGCGTGCCGCCACCTACCATCCGCCGACTCTCGAGATGTTCGAACCTTCGGGTGTCACGGCCGAGTTGCATGACCGCGGCATCGTCGCGCGCCACTGGCAGTACCGCGATCGGCACAGCGGGCTCGTCGCCCAGTTCGATCTTGGCGTGCTCGCCGATGACACGCGCTACCCGTATCGCCTGCAATGCGAGCAGCACAAACTCGTCGCCATGCTGGAACGACGCGTGGCTGCACATCCGCTCGCGCGCGTCGTGCACGGCGCCGAGCTCGTCGGCGTCACGCAGAC
>RGWK01000203.1 GCA_010029775.1 Gammaproteobacteria bacterium | reverse complement strand
GTAACTTGCAAAACCCACAAGGCAGGCGGCAAGACCCACGAGGCTGTGCATCAACGCAACGAGCTCCGGCATCTGCGTCATCTGCACTTTGCGCGCGGCGTAAAGGCCGATGCCGCCACCGAGCGCGAGCGCACCGATGATGTACGGCACACCGGCAGCCGTGACCCGCGGGCCAAGCACCGTGGCGAGCACAGCGATGGTCATGCCGACAATGCCGTAGAAATTGCCGCGGCGCGAAGTCTCCGGATTGGAGAGACCGCCGAGACTCAGGATGAACAGAATGGCTGCGCCGATATAGGCAACCGTGGCGAGGCTTTCGGACACGTCGCTGACTCCTTATTTCCGAAACATCGCAAGCATGCGACGGGTGACGGCGAAGCCACCGAACATGTTGATGGCCGTGAGCGTAATCGCTACCACCGCAAGACCGAGAATCAGCCGATCGGGACGATCACTCGTCGCGGCGTCGAGGGGTGGCGCAACTTGAATGAGTGCGCCTACCGCGATAATGCTGGAGATTGCGTTGGTCACGCTCATCAGCGGCGTGTGCAAGGACGGCGTCACGTTCCAGACCACCATGTAACCGATGAAGCAGGCGAGCACAAACACCGTGAAATGGGCGAGAAACGACGCGGGCGCGTAAGCGCCGATCAGCCAGAAGAGCAGCGCGCCCGCACCAAACGTGATCGCAAGGCTCTTGGTTGAAGCCGGCTCGCTCGATGCACCATGGCCGTGGGCGCTTTTCTTTGGCGCCGCGGCGGGTGCTGCTGCCGCCGGCTTGACCTGCGGCGGAGACGCCGACAATTTAGGCGGCGGTGGCGGCCAAGTGACGGCGCCTTCCTTGACGACGGTGGCACCGCGGATCACCTCGTCGTCGAAATTGACATCGATGCGCCCGTCCTTCGTCTTACAGAGCTCTTCGGTGAGTCGCAGCAGGTTCGTGGCGTAGAGCGTCGAGGACTGCTTGGCAAGCCGGCTCGGCAGATCCGTGTAGCCGATCACCGTGACCCCGTCGCGCACCACGACCTGCCCAGGCACGGTCCACTCGCAGTTGCCGCCCTGCTCGGCGGCAAGATCCACAATAACGCTGCCCGGACGCATCGAGCGCAGCATCTCTTCGGTAATCAGCTTCGGGGCGGGCTTGCCCGGAATGAGCGCCGTGGTGATGATGATGTCGACGTCCTTGGCCTGCTTTGCAAACGTCTCGCGCTGAGCTTTCTGAAAGCCCTCGCTCATGACCTTGGCGTAGCCACCGACACCCGTGCCTTCCTCCTGATAATCAACCGGCACGAACTCTGCGCCCATCGACTTGACCTGATCGGCCACTTCGGGCCGCGTGTCGTTAGCGCGCACGATCGCACCGAGCCCGACGGCCGCACCGAGCGCAGCCAGGCCTGCCACGCCCGCGCCAATCACGAATACTTTGGCGGGAGGCACCTTGCCCGCAGCGGTGATCTGCCCTGTAAAGAATCGCCCGAAGTGGTGCGCAGCTTCGATCACGGCCCGGTAACCGGCAATGTTGGCCATGGAGGACAACGCATCCATTTTCTGCGCACGCGAGATGCGCGGCACGCTGTCCATGGCCAGCACCGTGAGCTTGCGGTCGGCCATCTGCTGCATCAGTTCGGGATTTTGCGCCGGCCACACGAAACTGATGACGGTGGTACCGGGCTTGAGCAGTGCGACCTCGCTCGCCGCCGGCGCTCGCACCTTGAAGATCATGTCGGCCGCCGACCATACCTCGCCACCCACAGGCACCACCGTGGCCCCTGCGCCGCGATACGCGTCATCATTGAAGTTGGCCGCCTCGCCGGCGCCACTCTCGATGATGACCTTGAACCCAAGCTTGATGAGCTTTTCTACGACTTCGGGAACCGTGGCGACCCGCTTCTCGCCGGCAAAGATTTCGCGCGGAACACCGATCGTCAGGGACATGGCAACCTCGTCATCTAGGGCTTTCGGGATCTGGGTCTTTCGGGCCCGCGAATCATACTCGAAAGTCGCGGGCCAACAGCCCATCGCGCTGCAGCCGCGCGAGGGCCTCGCGAAGATTGCCGTCGGTCGCAAGCAGGGCGTCGCGAGCTGCCGGCGCGCCTGCCCCCAGGGCCAGCAGGCTTGCCAGCCGCACGTCGCCCTCGGCGTGCTCCACCGCCTGCAATGCCATCTCCGCCGTCACCCCGCAAAGGCCAGCGACCATCGCGGCCGCACGCCGCTGAAGCTTTTGATTGGAGCTGCGCATGCTGACCATCCAGCCGCCATACACTCGACCCAGCCGAACCATGATTCCGGTCGACAGCGTGTTGAGGGCGATCTTCTGCAACGTGCCGGCAGCAAGCCGCGTGGAGCCTGCAACGATCTCCGGTCCCGAGCGCAGGCAAATGGGGTGATCGACGGCCTGCAGCAAAGGCGCGGTGAGGTTGCGCACCCTCGATACTGCCGACCATGGCTTCGAGCCCGCCCGCAAGAACGAACCCGAGCCGCTCCATCGGCCAACTGTAGGTGGGAAACAATTCCACGCCGTCCTGCACTGCAAGCCGGCCAGAAGTGCCTGCGCCCGCATAAATCAAACGACCGTCGCTTGCGCGCAGTCGCCCCACCGCGGCATCGATAGCGTCCGCCAAGGGCGCGATACACTCGGTCAAGGTGTCGACCGCTTGGCGCTGCGAGTTGATGAGCAAGGCGGCGACATCAGTCGATGCGCGCAGATCGAGATCAATAGAGCGAGGATCGAGATGTTCGGTCGTCACGATGGAGGCTCGCGTCACTGTGGAATGGCCCATTGCCACAACGCGGGGTCGAGCCTACCATTTTCGGCATGGCCTTTTTTCTGGGAATCGATGCGGGTGGCACGCACACGCGGGCGCGCCTCGTCGATCCACACGGCCAACTGATCGGCATCGGCGAAGCCGGGCCTGCCAACACCCGCGTCGGGCTCGATGCGGCGTTTCGCGAGATCAACGCCGCATGGCAGAGCGCCACGAGCTCGGCCGGTCTGGACGAGACCGCGGTGCGAAGCATCCAAGCGGGTCTCGGCATTGCGGGCCTCAATCGCCGCGGCGTGCTGCAAAGCCTGCGCTCGCATCCGTTCCCGTTCGAAACCATCGCCTTCGCCAGCGATGCCGCGATCGCCTGCATTGGCGCGCACGATGGTGCTGACGGTGGCATCGTCATCGTCGGCACCGGCAGCATCGGCTTTGGTCGCGTCAACGGCGAAACCATCGTGGTCGGCGGATATGGATTTCCGATTTCGGATGAAGGCAGTGGCGCGGATCTTGGTTTGCAAGCCATTCGGCGATGCTTGTGGGCGCGCGACGGCCGCATCGCCCACTCGGCGATGACCCATGAATTGCTCGCCTATTTCTCAGATTCGGCAGCCGAGATCATTGCTTGGATGGACACGGCCAATGCCACGGCCTTTGCCGCCTTCGCCCCGCTTGTCATGGACCATGCCGGGCGCGGCGATGCGGTGGCCGAGCCGATCGTTCAGGAATCCGCGCAACGCATCGATCGGTTGATCAACACCCTGTTTGAGCGCGGTGTGCCGCAATGCTGTCTGATGGGCGGTCTCGCGCCCCGCCTTCGCGAATGGTTGTCGGTGAGCGTACGCAGTCGCTTGCGCGAGCCGCTTGGCGATGCGCTGAGCGGCGCAATTCATCTTGCACGCACTCGTGGACTGCCGCCCGGTCAGCCGGTCTCGCCGGCCACCCAGACCCCGCGTACTTCACCGTCGGCTGACAACCACACCAAATCCGCGCGATAGCCTGCGGCGATGGTCCCCCGATCGTGCGCGAGGCCGAGCACCGAGGCCGGTGTCGATGTGGCCATGCGCACCGCCACGGCCCGCCCCACCCGCATCAACTCGCTCGCGCGCTGCACCGCGGAAGCCATATCGAGCATGGATCCGGCGAGCGTACCGCGCTGATCCGTGCAGCGACCACCCGATACGTTGATCTCGCTACCCTGCAACATAAATGAGCGCGCGGTGGTGCCGACCGGTGGCATGGCGTCGCTCACCAGCACGAGTCGTTGAGCCCCCTTGGCCTTGAGCATTAAGCGCAGCGAAGCCGCATGCACGTGCTCGCCATCCGCGATCACGCTCGCCCAGCACTCATCGAAGTCTGCTGCCGCACCGACAGCACCGGGCTCACGACTACCCAGGGGCGTCATCGCATTGAAGACGTGCGTGAACCCGTGGAGACCTTCCTGCCGTGCCGCCTCGAGTTGCGCATAGGACGCCAGCGTATGCCCGGCCGCCACGA
>RGWK01000202.1 GCA_010029775.1 Gammaproteobacteria bacterium | reverse complement strand
GCAACACTTCGGCGACCCGCGCATTCACGTGGACCTCGACTTCGAGTTCATGCAGCAACTTCGCTGCAGCAGCCGAGATCCGCTCGGGTAACGCCGGCAGGATGCGTGAAGAAGCCTCGATGAGATGCAGGCGGATGTGCTTGTCGGGGTCGATGTTGTCGAGACTGAAGGAGACGAGTTCGCGCGTGGCGTTGTGCAGCTCCGCTGACAGCTCCACTCCCGTGGCGCCGGCACCGACGATCGCCACATTCAGTTGCTCCGGACGCAGCGGCTCGGTCTGGGCGTGCGCCCGCAGGAAGGCATTGATGAGGCGCCGATGGAAACGGTCCGCTTCCTGCGTGCTCTCAAGCGCGATGGCGTGCTCGGTGACTCCGGGGGTGCCGAAATCGTTGATCCGGCTGCCCACGGCCAGCACGAGGATGTCGTAATCGATGCGCCTCGCCGGCACGATCTGCTCGCCGTTCTCATCGTTCACCGGTCCAACGAGTACCTGCCGTGCCGCGCGATCGAGCCCCACCATTTCGCCGAAGCGGTAGCGGAAGCCATGCCAGTGCGACTGCGCGAGGTAATCGAGTTCGTGCACATCAAGATCGACGGTGCCCGCGGCGAGTTCGTGTAGATGCGGCTTCCAGAAGTGGGTACGACCACGCTCGATCAGCGTGACTTCAGCGCGGCCTTTGCGGCCGAGCGTATCGCCCAAGCGGGTGACCAATTCAAGGCCGCCGGCACCACCACCAACGACGACGATCTTGGGTATGTTTGAGTCCACGAGCTTCGACACGACAGCGTAATGGTACGTCAATACCGATGGTCACGAGGATACAATTGGCATATGAAGACTTTGCAACGCGTGATCCAGGCGCAGCGCACCTCCGATGGAGCGGGCGTCACCTTGCATCGCAGTCTCGGCCAGTCGCAGTTCGCGCGGCTCGACCCGTTCCTGATGCTCGACGAATTCGGCAGCGACCGCCCCGATGAGTACATCGCCGGGTTCCCGTCCCATCCGCATCGCGGGTTCCAGACGGTCACCTACATGCTCGAGGGGCACATGCTCCACGAGGATCACCTCGGCAACAAAGGTCATCTGCGCAGCGGTGATGTGCAGTGGATGAATGCGGGGCGCGGCATCATCCACTCGGAAATGCCGCAGCAGGAGCGAGGCCTGATGCGCGGCTTTCAGTTATGGGTAAATCTGCCAGCGCGAGAGAAAATGAGCCCCGCCCGCTATCAGGATATTCCTGCGGCAGCGATCCCGTCGTATGCGGGCTCTGACGGGGTGACGGTCAAGGCCGTGGCGGGTGTGTTCGCGCGCGACGGTGAGCGCATCGAAGGTCCCGTGCGTGGCGTCAGCACGACGCCGATTTTCTTTGATGTACATCTTCCGGCCGATGGACGGGTGCAGCAGGCGATTCCTGCGGCGCACAACAGTTTCGTCTATGTGTACGAAGGGTCCTTGGTGGCTGCCGAGGGCACGAGCCTCACTCAGGGCCTTGGTGCCAAACAGGGCGGAGTGTTCGCACCAGGCGGTGAGTCCCTCGTGCTGCAGGCGGGGCCTGCCGGGTGCCGATGTTGCCCAGTACGGACCTTTCGTCATGAACACGCGCGAGGAGATCGAGCAGGCCGTTCGCGATTATCAGAGCGGGCGACTGACGGCCTAGCGCGGCGTGTAAGCGCGAATCGGATCGGGCACGCCCTTGAGTTTCAGTGAGCCGATGTACTCGAGTACGCCCGGTGCTTTGGCGAGCTCAAGAGTCGCCTCGCTCAGAAGCACCACAGTGTCGTATTCCTTGTTGGAGGCCTCGAGACGTGCCGCGATTACCACGGTCTGGCCGTACGCGGTGTAATTGAAGCGCTTTTGCCCACCGAAGTTGCCCACGAGCGCCTCGCCCGAGTGGATGCCGAGGCGCGTGCGCCCGAAGCTGATGCCGTACTTTTCCATGACCTCGGCGCGATAACGATCCGAGAATTCCTGAATGTCCCGCGCGCAGGCGATCGCGCGGTCGGCATGGTCGGCGTGCAGCACGGGTGCGCCGAAGAGCACGATCACGCCATCCCCTGTGAGCTTGTCGAGCATCGCCTCGTGCTTCCACAGCACTTCGAATAGACCATCGAAATAGCCGTTGATGATCGGCGAGAACTGCTCAACCGGCGTCTCGGCGAGGAAGGTCGAGGAGTTCTCGAGGTCGCTGACCATGGCCGTGATATCGCGCATCTTGGCGCCGATTTCCACGGGCTCCGAGCCGTCCTCGATGCGGCGGATCACCTGTGGCGCAAGGTAGCGCTCGAGCGCAGTGGCGTACATCTTGCGCTCATCAAGCAGCTGCGTGGCAGCAACGCGGCTGACGACAAAGAAGGCGAGCGCGAAAGCACTGAGCGGTGCCACCATCGGCAGCATCACGCTGGTGCCCGCGAAGGCCGCCCAGCCGCCGGCTGCGCCGACCACGACGAGACCGACAAGCCAGCGCAGTGCGCGCAACCAAGAAAATGCAGAGCGTCCGAGTGCTGCGCCACCGAGCGCGGCGATGAGCGCGATCAGCCCGAGCCAGGGCAGGCCCGGAATAATGATGCGGTCCTTTTGCAGCATCTGCAGCACGGCATGGGCGTGGACCTCGACGCCCGGCGTGCCGTCATAATGACCGGGAAGGTAGCGCAGGGGTGTGGTGTGCAGATCTTCACCGAGCGTCTCAGCATCGACGCCCGCCGAGCGCGACACCCGTCCGATCAGCACCGTTTTGCCGACAAAGAATTTGGCAGGCAGAAAGGCAACATCGCCTGCAGAGAATGCGGGCGCCAGCGAACCGGCGTTCTCCGCATTGGCACCTGGATGGGGCGCGCGGTAACGCAACCGGAACACCCCAGGCTCCACCTTGCCGCCCACCGCCTCGACCGTTGCCGCAGCCAAGGACCTGCGGTTGCCGGGCAGCGGGTCATAACTGCGCACCACGTCGTCGTAGTCATCTTTGACGAGGGCGCGGGCATCGGCGTAACGAATGCCCGGCAGCACATCGAAGTCCTTGCCCGGCACTCGGTCGGGGGCCGCACCGACGATCACCGGCGTGCGCAGGCTGCCGAGTTTCTGCGCGACGCTGGCGTACTCCTCTTTAGACCGCCAGGTGTCGAAAAGATAGTCGACCAGCACCACCTTGGCGCCATGGTCATCTAGCGCCGTGATCACATCGGCCAGCCAGTCCTTGTCGATGGGTGAGATGCAACCGCAGGCCGACTGCGAGCGCATCTCGTCGACGGCCCGATCGTCCATTTTGACGATCACCAGCTGCTCCCCGGGCGGCGGGGCGGCGAGCGCCATGCGCAGGTCGTAGGTCAGGTTCTCAACGTAACGGGCCGGGGTTGTGAAATTGAACAAAACGGCAGCCACGGCGGCCGCGGCGGCGATCGCCAGCGCGGCCAAGTTGCGACTGTGTTCCGTTTGCAGTGCCATCGGAGCCCCCAGAGGTGACCATTGTGCACGCGATTAGCATATAAATGAGGTAAATGAGCGCCATCTATTGCCGATACCCAAGAATAGCTACCGGGGTTCGCATGGCCAACGCGATGCGTTGCACCAAAATTGTGGGAGTTGGGGCACTGCTCGTCTTGACGAGTGCTCCGGCCACACCGCAGACGGGCCTCACGCGCGATGAGGTCTTGCGTCTGCCCGCTCCGTTGCGGGCCGCAGCCTCGGATTTTGGTGCGGTCGAATGCGACAACTGGCCGGTGGTCGGCCTTATGCCCGGCGAGTGTCTTTGCCCGTGCCGCCGTGGTCGGCGACCCGGTCGCTGAGCCCGGACGCTATCGGATCGTCGTACAGGAAGGCGTGGTCAACAACATCGAGGCGCTCGCCGATCAGGAATCGGTGGCGCGGCTTGCCCTGCGCGCATTTCGTCCGGTCAAGCGGGGTAAGCCTTTGCGTGCGGCGGACGTTCGACGTGGTCTTGCGCATGCAGCGTCCGTGGGCCTCAGCAACATTCGGCCGACCATCCGCCGTTCGCGCACGGACCCGGCCGCACTTGATGTCGTGTTGATTGTCTCTGCCAATCCCAATCAGGTGTTCGCGCAAACCCAGAACGGCAACTCGGACACGCTCGGCCCGTGGGGTGCACTCGTCGGCACTCGGTGGTCCGGCCTAACCTCGTTGGAGGAGAGCACAACGTTTGGTGTGTACACCGCGCAGAACCCGCGCACCCAGTGGTCTGCGCAGTTCGATACCCAGGCGCTCGTCAGTGGCGATGGGCTCAAGGCGCGTCTCGGCGGTGCGTACTCG
>RGWK01000201.1 GCA_010029775.1 Gammaproteobacteria bacterium | reverse complement strand
GTTGTGACGCATCTTCAGGCCCGCTGAAAACACGGCTGTGCCATGCCAATACAGCGCGGCGGTGCTCACATCCTCCGGCGCGTACTCGGTGTGGAAGCACCCTGGCATCAGATGGATGTCCATGGCCGTCACATCGCGCGGCATGGGTAGCTTCGGGTCAAGACGCAGTGAACCTTTACCGCGCCGGCGTGCCACCGACGTGGCTTCTGCGCGGATCGCTGCGGCGTTGCGCTCGACCTGGGGTTGGACCGACCACCAGGTCTGTTGCTGAGCTGCGTACCGCAACGCGCTCCACGCCTTGAAAAAACCGTCGTCGAGCATCGCCTGCCTGATGTCGGTGCCGCGCTGCGGGGGGCGACCATGGTGCTGTCGGATTTTCGGCTCGACCGAATCGTGGTAGTGGCTTCGCATTTGCTGTGCGAGGTCGACCATGATCCGCTTGCGCAGTGTCGAGATGAAGCGCTGCCGGGCGGCCTCGTCGTGCGTCGGTCGGGCCAGCGCATCGATGCGTGGTTGGCGGGTGGCTGTTCGGGGACTCGCGGGTCTGCTCATACCGGTGTGCGATCGGTGAATAGTGCTCGGGCCGCCATGATCGACAACTCTGATGGGGCGAGGCAAGCCCTGTTGAAGGTGCGCCCGCACGCCACAGCCGCTATCCTTGCGCACCGCCATGAGGCGGGTCATATCCAGTCGAGAGTCGAGCATGACCGCCGAGCATTCCATTCGCACTAGCGACAGCCTGCGCAACGTCCGTTACGAAATTCGCGGCAATTTGGCTCGGCGCGCCTTGGAACTCGCCCGCAAGGGTTACGAGATCATCTCGCTCAACATCGGCAACCCGGCTCTGTTCGGTTTCCGGACGCCGGAAACGATGCGCCTTGCCATGATCGAAAACTTCCCCGACAGCGAGGGGTATTGCCACCAGAAGGGTATTTTCCCTGCCCGCGAGGCGGTGGTGATGCAGCAGCAGGCGAGGGGCGTTAGCGGGGTCAGTGCCGAAGAGGTGTTCATCGGCAACGGGGTCAGCGAACTCATCGATCTGACGCTGCGCGCCTTGCTGAATGAGGGCGATGAGGTGTTGGTGCCGAGCCCTGACTACCCCTTGTGGTCGGCGGCCGTGAACCTCAACCGCGGCCGCGCGGTGCACTACGCCTGCCGCCCGGAGAATGGTTTCGTACCGGACCCTGGGGAGCTCGAGGCACAGGTTACGCCGCGGACTCGCGCCATCGTCATTGTGAATCCGAACAACCCGACGGGTGCGGTGTACCCGCGGGAAGTCATTGAGGCCATTGTGAGGCTGGCCGAGCGGCGCGGCCTGATGCTGCTCTGTGATGAAATTTACGACCAGATCACGTACGACGATGCCGAGTTCGTACCTGTGGCGCCCCTGGTTCGCGACACCGTATGCGTGAGCATGTCAGGCCTCTCCAAGGTGTACCGGGCCTGCGGATACCGCGTGGGCTGGGCGGTGGTGTCGGGCAACCTCAAGGCGGCGGGGGATTTTCTCGCTGCGCTTGAGCTCTTGGCCTCACTGCGCTTGTGCAGCAACGTACCTGGCCAATGGGCGGTGCAGACCGCGCTCGGCGGCTATCAGAGCATTCGCGAACTGACCCGTCCCGGTGGTCGGCTATACGAATCGCGTCGGGCAATCATCGAGTCTGTGGCGGATAACCCCTCATTGACCGTATCGAACCCCAGAGGCGCGCTCTACGCGTTTGTCGGCGTGAACGAGACAGTTCCACAGTTCGATGACCAGGCTTTCGCACTGGATTTGCTCGAGCGCAAGCACGTGTTGGTGGCGCCCGGAGTCAGCTTCAACGTGCCGTACCGCAACCACTTTCGGATTACGAATCTGCCGGATGCGGTGACCCTCCGCACGGTGTTCGCGCGCATGGGCGAATTGCTTGATGAGTACCGTAAGAAAGTCTCATAAGCGATTGATTATAAAGATTTAATATTCGCCCTCCAAAGAGAGTTCCCGACTGCCGTTGGCGTCTGGTGGACCGAGTGACTCGAGCAATTGACGGGCGGTTGGGCTTCGCGCCTGCAGACGGGCCGTGAGACGGTAACGCGATTCGGCCGGTTGCAAGATTAGATCGCCCTGCAGTTGAATCGGGCCGCCTAGGTCGCGAACTCGACCCATGGTTTCACTGGGGCTGCCCCGAGCGGCGCTGAAAGTGAGCTCGTAGTCACCGAGTGGCACCGCCTCGGCCGGTGCCGTGCCGCTCGGCGCGCCTCCCACTGCCGTTACGAGTCCCGTAACCCGGGCAGCGCCTGCAAGGCGCGAGGCTCGCCACGCGCCGCCATCAAGGCGGTCGAGCGACAGCGACAGCTCGGTCGTTCGTAAGCGACCCGCGCGAGGCAAGGACAGCTGGCTTAGCGCCGCCGCGGGCAGTGAGTCGCGCAGCGTCGCGAACGCCAGATCGGCCTGCAGCCGCCGGACTTCGATCTGGCGAGAACCGGCCATCAGGAGCCTCGCCGATAAGGCCGAATCGGCTCGCGCCCAGCGCAGTTCAAGTTCGGGAATCAGCGTCCACGACGATGGGCTGCGCACGGCCCAACGGACTTCCCCAAAGGCCATGTTCTGTACGACCAGGCGCGCGCAGCCGCCATCCCAAGCTCGACCGGCCCATTCGGCGCACTGCACGCCGGCGGGCAGCAGCGGGGCGAGGGTTCGCGCGGGCAACCAGACGAGCAGGCCAATCAGCAGCCCGGCCAACGACGCGCCGAGCACCCGCTGCAGCGTCATGGTCCCCGCAGCAACAGCGTGCCCGACACCGCGCCGGGGCGCGCGGCGGCAACGAGTGCGACCGACTCGACGCTCACCCCTTCGGCGGACATTTGTCCGAGCAGCGCGACGGTGCTGGAGAAGTCGGCCGAGTCGAGTTGCAGCAGTACGCTGCGGGGCGTTTGCTCGGTCACCCGAAAGGCCGCTGCGGACAACCCGGCCGCATTGCGCGCGGCTTCCAGTCGTTGCTGTAGCGGCAGATCGAGGGGGATCCGGGCCAAACCGCTCGCCTGCCACTGCGGCTGACTGAAATTCCACTGCTGCAGAACGCTGCGCTTTTCAGCGATGCGGTTCTGGGCACCCCAGTTCCGCTCCGTGACCTGCCACCACAATGCGAGCAGCGGGATCAGTGTCACCGCCGCGGCGCCGATCGCGAGGGCGCGTCGATCGCGCGGCGATAGCTCTGCGTACCCGTTGTAGAGCCGATCAAACAGGGCCTGAAGTTGCGGGGGCCATGTCAGCGTCATGTGCGCTGTGTCCCGCGTTGAACCGGCCAGCGCAACGTGGCTTCGACGCCGCTCTCGGTGCTGCGAATTTCGATCGGTTGCAGCGGAACTCCGCCGGTGCGCAAAGCTTCAGCATAGGCTTCGGCCACCGCGCTCGTGCCTGCACGAATCACCACGACGGTGCCGTCGGCTTGCTGTTGCAGGCTCTGCACGCGGATGTCGGCGATTTGGCCGCGTGCACGCGCCAGCGATTCAAGTTCACGCAGCACCCGCGGATCGACTGCGCCACCGCTCTGCAGTCGCTGCAGTTGGCGACGCAATAGTGCCGCGGCGGCATCGGCCGTCGCGACGCCCGGCGAGATCGCCGCGGCTTGGTTGATCAACTGCGTATCGACATCACGTTCGAGTTGCTGCAGACGTGCCCACTCAAGCTCACGGGTTCCGAGATGCACGATGAGCAGCAGAGCGGCGAGGCCCGCGGCCCAGCGCCAGCGCAGCCAGCTCTGGTTGATGGTTGCGCGGGGCGCGTACTCCGCTTGCAGCAGATTGATCGGGCGTCCGATTGACCAATGTGTGGCGAGCCACGGCAAGGGCCCTGTTTGCAACATGTGCACATGCAGCGGCGCAGTGGCGCGACGCAGTGCCTCGATGGTATCGGCATGCCGCTCGAGATCAGCCGCGGTCGCGTAGATCCAAATCCCGAGCGATGAGGCGCCTTGTGTCGCAAGGTGCGCGCGCAGTGAATCTTCGAGCAAGGCGATCGGCGCGTACTCGGCGCGACCCTCGGGCGGCACGATTCGAGCCTCGTCGCCGTCAATCCAGACCAGCAGATCACCGGGCTTCGGTGCAATGCAGGATGCATCGGCGTATAGCGCGCGCGGTGTGATGCCGACTGCGGCAAACCTGTCGAGCCAGTACTGCAGCCTGCCTCGCGCAATCACGCCGACCGACTGCTCCTCGCCCACGCGATCGCCCAGTGCGAAATGCTGCGCCTCCAGATCGTCGATGAGTTGATCTTCAAGTGCATAGGCGATGCCCTGACGCAGTTTCGACGCGGC
>RGWK01000021.1 GCA_010029775.1 Gammaproteobacteria bacterium | reverse complement strand
TTCGACAGTGGTTTCCAGTTGACGCAGAGCCTGATCGCCATCGGTCGCGGCGGCTGGACGGGTGTCGGCCTCGGCGAGAGCGTGCAGAAGCTGTTCTACCTGCCCGAGGCGCATACCGACTTCTTGTTCGCCGTGCTCGCGGAGGAACTTGGACTCGTGGGCATTCTGGTCACGCTGGCCTTGTTCCTCGCCTTGGCGTGGCGTGCGTTGTGGATTTCGCGTCTGGCGCATGACTCGGGGCTCAAGTTCCAGTCGTATCTCGCGGCGGGCTTCGGCATCTGGGTTGGCTTGCAGGCGTTCATCAATATCGGCGTGAACATGGGTGCGTTGCCTACGAAGGGGCTCACCTTGCCCTTCATGAGCTACGGCCGATCGAGCCTCATTGCGACGCTCACCTGGGTGGGCATCCTGCTGCGTGTGTATCACGAAGCTGCCCAAGCATCTCGTGGTGCGACGGCGGCGGGCTTGCGCGGCGGTCCGGCTGCACGCAGTCCGTCATCGGTCGCTCGTCCGCTCGATGCCGAGGACGCCCTCGCATGAGCAACCGCTGCATCATGATCATGGCGGGCGGTACGGGCGGTCACGTTTTCCCGGCCCTTTCGCTTGCTGCGCTGCTTCGGTTGCACGGTTGCGAGGTCGTCTGGCTGGGTACGCGGACGGGCATCGAAGCGCGTCTGGTGCCCGCCGCGGGCATCGAGGTCGAATGGATCACGGTCGGGGGCTTGCGGGGCAAGGGTTGGCAGACGCAGTTGCTCGCACCGCTGCGTTTGCTGCGCGCGCTGTGGCAAGCCGGTGCAGCGATTCGCCGACGCAAGCCGCGCGTGGTGGTGGGTCTTGGCGGTTATGTCACCGGTCCCGGCGGGCTCGCCGCATGGTTGCTGCGCCGTCCGCTCGTGATCCACGAGCAGAATGCGATCGCAGGCATGACCAATCGCATCCTCGCGCGCTTTGCCGTGCAGGTACTCGAGGCGTTTGACGGCAGTTTTGAAACGAAGGCGGCTGCTCGCGACATCGGTAACCCGGTACGTCGCGCATTCTTTGACTTGCCGCCGCCGGCGCGTCGTTATCGAGAGCATCGCGGTCCGCTGCGGATCCTCGTCGTCGGCGGTAGCCAGGGTGCAGCACGCTTGAACGCTGTCGTGCCGGAGGCGCTTGCGAAAGTCGCGCCGCGCCAGCCGGTGACGGTACGTCACCAGAGCGGCACTCAGGGTCTTGAAGTGACCCGCAACAAGTATTCCCGTCTCGGGCTCGATGCCCAGGTGGGCGCCTTCATCGAGGACATCGCCACGGCCTATGCCTGGGCAGACGTCGTCATTTGCCGCGCTGGTGCCTTAACCGTCTCAGAGATTGCTGCGGCGGGTGTTGCCGCAGTGTTCGTACCGCTGCCTTCGGCTGTCGATGATCACCAGACGCGCAATGCCGGATTTCTGGTATCGCGTGATGCGGCGCTGTTGATTCCGGAGCGGGAGCTGACGCCGGATCGTCTGGCTGACGAGCTCGTCAAGCTCGGCGCGAGTCGCGACGCGCTGGCGCGGATGGGTGATCGTGCGCGTGAAATTGCCCGTCCCGACGCGGCCGAGGAACTGGCGCGCGTCTGTTTGCTGACCGCCGGACTCGTTTCGCGAGGTACGCCATGACCATGGAACGCATGCGGCGGATCAACACCATCCACTTCGTCGGCATCGGCGGCAGTGGCATGGGGGGTATTGCCGAGGTCTTGTTGAACCTCGGCTATCGGGTGCAGGGCAGCGACCTAAAACCCAATGCCGTCACGCAGCGGCTGGCCGACCTCGGTGCGCGGTTGTTCACGGGCCACTCCGCCAGTCACGTGGAAGGGGCTGATGTCGTCGTCGTCTCGACGGCCGTATCGCGCGAAAACCCGGAGGTCGCGCGAGCTCTCGAGCTGCGCATCCCGGTGGTGCCGCGCGCCGAGATGCTAGGCGAGCTGATGCGCTTTCGCTCCGCGATCGCGGTTGCGGGAACTCACGGCAAGACCACCACCACAAGTCTCATCGCCTCGGTCCTCGCCGAGGGTGGTGAAGATCCGACCTTCGTCATTGGTGGCCGCCTGAAGAGCGCTGGCACCAACGCCCGCCTTGGCGCGGGTCGTTATTTGGTTGCCGAGGCTGATGAGAGCGATGCCTCGTTCCTGCACCTGCAGCCGTTGATCGCCGTGGTCACCAACATCGACAACGATCATCTCGGGACACACGATGGTGATTTCAACCGTCTGCGTCAGAGCTTCGTAGATTTCCTGCACAACCTCCCGTTTTATGGCCTTGCGGTGCTGTGCGTGGATGATGCCGAGGTGCGCGGCATCCTCGATCGAGTCGGCCGCCCGGTCATCACCTACGGGTTGTCGGAAAGCGCCGACGTTCGGGCGGTGGATCTGCAGCGCAAGGGTTTGCAGACCGGTTATACGGTGCTGCGCAAGGGCGGCGCTGCGCCGCTCCATGTGACCGTGAATCTGCCGGGCACGCACAACGTGCTCAATTCGCTCGCGGCGATTGCCGTGGCCAGCGAACTTGGCATTAAAGATTCGGCCATCCAGTCCGGGCTTGCACGTTTTCAGGGTGTCGATCGCCGACTGCAATTCGTCGGCGAACTCGCGGCGGGCGGCGGCAAGGCCGTGCTCATCGACGACTACGGGCATCACCCCACCGAAATCCGCGCGACGCTCGAGGCGGTCCGGCAGGCGTACCCCGGGCGGCGTGTCGTGCTCGCCTTCCAGCCACATCGCTACACCCGCACTCGCGACCTGCTCGACGACTTCGCTGCCGTGCTCGCCACTGCCGATGTGCTGCTGGTGAGCGAGGTCTACGCGGCGGGCGAAGCGCCCATTGCCGGTGCGGACGGGCGAGCGATTTGTCGCGCGGTTCGCAGCCGCGGTCAGGCCGAGCCGGTCTTTCTGTCGCGCATCGAGGATCTGGCCCAGGCCCTGCACGGCTTGTTGCGCGCCGATGATGTGGTGCTCGCGATGGGTGCGGGCAACGTCAGCGCCGTGGCACACGATCTGCCGCGTCATTTTGGCGGAGGTGGCGCGTGAGCGGCTGGTCCGAGTCGTTGTTCGCGGGGCGGCTGAGTCGCAACGAGCCGATGTCGAAGCACACCAGCTGGCACGTCGGTGGTCCGGCGGACTGGTTTTTCGAGCCGCGTGATCGTGCAGATCTCACCGCGTTCCTGCAGGTCTTGCCGAAAGACGTGCCGATCCACTGGGTGGGCCTCGGCAGCAATCTGCTCGTGCGCGATGGCGGCATCCGCGGAGCCGTGGTGTCGATGCACGGTGCCTTCAGTTCGCTCGAGCGCGTCGGTGAGCAGCAGGTGCGCTGTGATGCCGGCGTGCCTTGTGCCCGCATTGCGAGGCAATGCGTTCGGTGGGGGCTTGGGCCCGCGGAATTCTTTGCCGGCATTCCGGGCACTCTGGGCGGAGCACTTGCGATGAACGCCGGCGCCTTTGGTGGCGAGACCTGGCAGCACGTGGCGAGCGTCGAAGTCATCGACCGTAGCGGTGTCATCCGTGAGCGTAGCGCAGGCGAGTACCGTGTCTCGTATCGACACATCGAGGCTCCGGCGGCGGGCGAGGCATTCCTCGCAGCGACGCTGCGCTTTGAGCTCCGACCGGCGAGCAGTAACGAAACGATTCGCGATCTGTTGGTCGAGCGCAAGCAGAAGCAGCCGATCGGCGAGTGGAGTTGCGGATCCGTGTTCATCAATCCGCCGGGCGATCACGCGGCGCGACTGATCGAAGCTGCGGGGCTCAAGGGTCGCAGGATCGGTGGTGCGAGCGTGTCGATGAAGCACGCCAATTTCATCATCAACGAGGGCGAGGCGCGCGCCGCCGACCTCGAGGCGCTGATCGGCGAGGTTCAGCAGACCGTCGAGCAGCGGTTTGGCATTCGCCTCAATACCGAAGTCCGGGTGGTAGGAGAGGTGGCCTGATGCGTCTTGATCACGATTCGCAGGCGCAGCGCACGGTCACCGACCCGCGGGAGTTCGGCAAGGTCGCCGTGCTCTTTGGCGGCGACTCGAGTGAGCGGGAAATTTCCTTGCTCACGGGTCGTGCGGTGCATACCGCACTGCAGCAGGGCGGCATCGATGCGTACGCAGTGGATCCGCGCGAAAAGGCCCTGCAGGAACTCGTCGACGAGGGCTTCGACCGCGCATGGATCGCACTGCATGGACCGGGTGGTGAAGATGGCACCGTGCAAGGTGCACTCGAGTGTCTCGGTATTCCCTACACCGGTAGCGGCGTGCTGGGCTCGGCCGTGTGCATGGACAAATTGCGCACCAAACAACTGGTCGCATCCGCCGGTATCGCGACCGCCGATTTCGTGGTGCTGCGCGATGCACGTGATTTCGATCTCGCACTCACTCGGCTGGGTTTGCCGATGTTCATCAAGCCGGCGACCCAAGGCTCGTCCGTAGGTATGAGCAAGGTTGAGCGCGCCGAAGATCTGCCCGCCGCCTTCGCTGCGGCCGCCGCAACGGATCCGTGCGTGCTGGCCGAGGCGTACATCAGCGGTGCCGAGTACACCGTCGGTGTGCTTGCGGGCGAAGCTTTACCCTCGATCCGTATCCGCACGACACAGACGTTCTACGACTATCAGGCCAAATATTTCCGCGACGATACCCAGTACGACTGTCCGTCGGGCTTGTCGACCGAAGCGGAGAAGCACCTCGCCGCCTTGGCGCTCGGCGCCTTCGCAGCCACCGGCGCGAGCGGCTGGGGGCGCGCCGATTTCATGATGGATTCCACCGGGCGCCCGTTGCTGCTCGAGATCAACACCGTGCCCGGCATGACCGATCACTCGTTGGTACCGATGGCTGCACGCGCGCGGGGCATCAGTTTCGCGCAGTTGGTATGGCGCGTACTCGAAACCAGTTTCACTCGACGTCGTCGCCACAACTGAGCAGCGGAGGGCGCATGTTTACCAATCGAAAAGCACGCAACCGCCGTCGGGCCGAGGAGTCTGGCTGGAAACTGCCGGTCATCGACTGGCGCTCGTTGGCGTACGGCGCGGCCGGCGTTGCCGTGGTGGCGAGCTTTGCCTGGATCATCGTGCGCGCGCTCGATAACCCCATCGACACCGTTACGGTGCAAGGTCGGTTTCAGCGTGTCTCGCCGATGGAGGTTGAACAGGCCGTGCGCGAGCGGATCAACGACGCGGGCCTCGTCTCGGTGGATCTCGCCGGTTTGCAGGGTTCGCTCGAGGCCTTGCCTTGGGTGGATACCGTGAGCGTCGCGCGGGTGTGGCCGCGGGGTTTGCAAGTACGAGTGGTCGAGCAAGTCGCTGCGGCGCGCTGCGCTGCGGCGCGCTGGGGTAGCAATGGTCTGCTCAATGCACGCGGCGAACTGTTTCTCAGCGAGTCGCGATTCATTCCGCCCGAGTTGCCGCGCCTGTCGGGGCCTTCAGGCAGCGAGGGAACGGTAGCGCAGCGGTATCTGGCGATCCAGGGCCGCCTGGTCGAGGGTGGCGTGCGTATCGCTGCGCTGCGTCTCGATGCGCGCGGGGCTTGGGAGATCGACCTCGACAACGGCGTGCGCGTGCGACTCGGTCGGCGCCAGGTTGACGAGCGCTTTGAGCGTTTTGTGGCGGCAGCACTGCGTCTTGTGGTGCAACGCTCGGCTGAAATGTCTTACGTGGACATGCGCTACACGAACGGGTTTGCGGTGGGCTGGCGCAATGGCACGCGCGTGGCTACGGCGGACGAATTGGACGAAACGACAGAAGGCTGACGGACGACAGATATGGCCAAGAAAATGGATCGGCAATTGATCGTCGGACTCGACATCGGCACCTCGAAAGTGGTGGCACTGGTGGGGGAGATCGCGGCCGATAACAGCATTGAGATCATCGGCATCGGCTCGCAGCCCTCGCGCGGGCTCAAGCGTGGCGTGGTGGTCAACATCGAATCGACCGTGCAGTCGATCCAGCGCGCCGTGGAGGAGGCCGAGCTAATGGCCGGCTGCGAGATCCACTCCGTGTTCGCCGGTATCGCCGGCAGCCACGTGCGCAGTCTCAATTCGCATGGCGTGGTGGCGATCCGTGACAAGGAAGTGCAGGCGTCCGACGTCGAACACGTGATCGATGCGGCCAAAGCCGTGGCGATTCCGGCCGACCAGAAGATCCTGCATGTGTTGCCGCAGGAATTCATCATCGATGGGCAGGAAGGCATCCGCGACCCGGTCGGCATGTCCGGCGTACGCCTCGAGGCCAAGGTGCATATCGTTACCGGCGCCGAAAGTGCGGCGCAAAACATCGAGAAGTGCATCCAGCGCTGCGGGCTTGCGGTCGATGACATCGTCCTCGAGCAGCTGGCCTCCAGCTACGCGGTGCTGACCGAGGACGAGAAAGATCTTGGCGTGTGCCTCGTCGATATCGGCGGTGGCACTACCGACATCGCCGTCTTCTCGCACGGCGCGATTCGGCACACCGCTGTGATTCCGATCGCGGGCGATCAGGTGACCAACGACATCGCCGTCTCCATGCGTACGCCGACGCAGAACGCCGAGGAGATCAAGCTGCGTTATGCCTGCGCGCTCTCGCAGCTGGCCAACCCTGACGAGACGATCGAGGTGCCGAGTGTCGGTGACCGGCCGGCACGGCGCCTCGCGCGGCAGACTCTCGCCGAGGTGGTCGAACCGCGTTACGAGGAACTGTTCGCGCTCATTCAGGAAGAACTGCGACGCAGCGGCTTCGAGGAAGTGATCGCTGCAGGCATCGTGCTCACCGGGGGCAGCGCCAAGATGGAAGGCGCGATCGAACTTGCCGAAGAGGTGTTTCACGTGCCGGTACGCCTTGGCGTGCCAGCCGGTATCAAGGGCCTCGCCGACGTCACCAGCAATCCGATTCATTCCACAGGCGTGGGTCTGCTGCTCTACGGGCGCGATCACCTGCTGCCTGGGTCAGGGTCGCGGCCGCTCGCCGGTAGCGCCCGCAGTGTACTGACCCGTATGCGCAACTGGTTTCAGGGAAATTTTTGAAGATTCGTTTTTGAATTTGCCAACTTTGCAGAGGAGCACACAACGATGTTCGAACTGATGGATGCCTACAACCAAAACGCCGTGATCAAGGTTCTGGGTGTCGGTGGCGGTGGCGGCAACGCCGTCTCGCATATGGTCAAGACCGGCATCGAAGGTGTCGATTTCATGTGCATCAACACCGATGCGCAGGCCTTGAAGAACTCCAACGTCAAGACCGCGCTGCAGATCGGTTCTAACATCACCAAGGGGCTGGGTGCCGGCGCCAATCCGGATGTGGGCCGCCAGGCCGCACTCGAGGATCGCGATCGCATCATCGAGTTGATCGAAGGTTGCGACATGCTGTTCATCACGGCGGGCATGGGTGGCGGCACGGGCACGGGTGCCGCACCGATCGTCGCGCAGATCGCCAAGGAGCTTGGCATCCTCACCGTCGCCGTCGTGACACGCCCGTTCAACATGGAAGGCGGCAAGCGCGCCTCCATCGCCGATCAGGGCATGATGGAGTTGTCCAAGCACGTTGATTCGTTGATCACGATTCCGAACCAGAAGCTGCTCACGGTGCTCGGGCCCAAGACCTCGTTGCTCGACGCGTTCAAGAGCGCCAACGGCGTGTTGCAGGGTGCGGTGCAGGGTATTGCCGACCTGATCACCCGACCGGGTTTGATCAACGTCGACTTTGCAGACGTGCGCACCGTGATGGGCGAGACAGGCATGGCGATGATGGGCTCAGGTCATGCGAGCGGCGAAGATCGCGCGCGCGTGGCAGCGCAGATGGCGGTGTCCTCACCGCTGCTCGAGGACGTCGATTTGGCTGGTGCGCGCGGCATTCTCGTTAATGTCACCGCCGGCCTGGATCTCGGTATCGGCGAGTTCGAGGAGGTTGGCAACATCGTCAAGGAATTTGCCTCCGAAGATGCGACGGTGGTGGTCGGCACGGTCATCGATCCTGAACTCAGCGATGAGATTCGCGTCACGGTGGTGGCCACCGGCCTCGGCCGACCGCAGAGCATGGTTGCCCAGACTCCTGCACCCATGGCAGCACCGGCCCCGACGCCGATGGGTCGCCCCGTCGCCATGGGTGCGCGCGGTGGTTTCGAGGGGATGCGTCCCGTCCGCCGCCCGCTCGTGGTGCCGTCGGACTACAGCAAGCTCGACGAACCTACGGTCACTCGCTTCAAGGCGGCCGTGGGTGATGGCTTGCGGCAAGAGCCGGAGATTGTGGAGGACATTCTCGACATTCCGGCTTTCCTGCGTCGTCAAGCCGACTGAGCCGGCTTTTCGGGTAATATCGCGCCCTTGACTACGTGCCGGGTGGCACGGCGGCCTTCACGGCCGACCGTGCCGCGCCGGACGAGAGGATCCATGGTCGGGCAACGCACACTGAAGAACATCATTCGCGCCAGCGGCGTCGGCCTGCACACGGGCAAGCGTATTCTTATGACGGTGCGGCCGGCTGGGCCCGACACCGGCATCGTGTTTCGCCGCACGGATCTCGCGAGTCCCGTAGACATCCCGGCTCGCGCCGAGAACGTCGGGGAGACCATGCTGGGTACCTCGCTCGTGAAGGGGGATGTCAAAGTCTCGACCGTCGAACATCTGCTGTCAGCGTTCGCAGGCCTCGGCATCGACAACGCGGTGGTGGAGCTGTCGGGGCCGGAAGTGCCGATCATGGATGGCAGCGCCGGACCCTTCGTGTTCCTGCTGCAGTCGGCCGGCATCGAGCAGCAGCGGGCCCCCAAACGCTTCATTCGTATTCGTAAGACCGTGCGGCTTGAAGACGGCGATAAATGGGCACAGTTCGACCCGTTCGACGGCTTCAAGGTGAACTTCGAGATCGAGTTCAATCACCCCATATTCAAGCGCCGTGCGCAGCGCGCCTCGATGGATTTTTCGACGACGTCCTTTCTCAAGGAAATCAGTCGCGCACGGACGTTCGGCTTCATGCGCGACCTTGAGACCATGCGTGCGCGTAACCTCGCACTCGGCGGCAACCTCGACAATGCCATCGTGCTCGACGATTCGAAGGTGCTGAACGAGGGCGGGTTGCGGTACGAAGACGAGTTCGTCAAACACAAGATTCTCGACGCCATCGGTGATCTGTACCTGCTCGGTTACAGCCTCATCGGCGAGTTCTCCGGCTTCAAGTCCGGGCACGGCTTGAACAATCGTTTACTGCGCGCCCTGCTCGCGGACACCGAAGCGTGGGAGGCTGTGGTGTTCGAGCGTCCCGAGGACACGCCGATTTCCTACGTGCGCGCCCCGGTGCTTGCGGCGACGGGCTGAACCTTAACGACCCAGCGTTGCAGCGTCGGCCGCTCGGCGAGCACGGCCGTCCAGCATTCGGCGAGGGCGAACTTGAGCCTTGCGGACCAGGCGGCCGAGCTCACGTAAACGGTCAGAACTCCGTCCTTTTCGACGAAATGACTGATTTCGCCCATCAGCGCCGCGGGCAGTCGCGGCGCGAAGAACGCCTCCCAGGATTGCTGCCTTGCGACGAAGTGGCCGATCGCACGGCCCGTCAAGCCGGATTTATCAAGTAAGTCCTTGATTTTGCTCGGTTGAAAAGTTTTTTGCGTCCGAGAATCTGCACTTTTTACAGATTTCGGGTTGTGTCGCACGGGGGGTTTGGGCATAGTCCGGCCTGTCTTACGGGTCCCGCCGCCGGCCTCGAGCCGAGGCGGAGTAGACAATCAATCGAATCAGGCCAAGTATGTCACCGGTGTTGCCGGCGGAGCCAACGTTCCGCCACGGACAATCTGGACAGTCGCCGTCGCCGGTTCGCGCGCGGAGTCTCGCGTGAGGCTCGTCCTGTTCCTGCGTCGTGCTGCCGGAGCGTCGCGTATCGACGTCTCGGGTCCGCTGGCCTTCGGCGTGGCCGGCGCCGCGGTGCTGCTGCTGGTGGCCGGGGCGTTCTTCGCCGGCTTGCAGTTGGGGTCGCGTTCGGAGGTGCTGTCGGCCGGAACGCCCGCCGAACTGGCGCGAGCCGCGTTGCAACAGCGCGCTGAGCTCGAAGCGATGCGCCAACGAGTACAGGAGCGGGTGGATTCGATCGCCGCCCGCATCGGTCAGGTCAACGCGCATGTGGTTCGCCTCGATGCGCTCGGCAAGCGCCTCGTCGAAATGACGGATCTCGACTCGCACGAATTCGCCTTCGATACGCTGCCGGGCACCGGCGGGCCTGAGTCGGCCGAGGCAATCGCGGGCGAGATTCCCGACGTGTCGCGCATGCTCGATACCCTCGAGTCGAAACTTGCGCAGCGCGACGCGCAGCTTGGCGTGCTTGAAAACCTCATTTTGCAGCGCGATTTGCGCCGACAGACGCAACCCGAGGGTCGGCCGGTGGCGCGCGGCTTTCTCTCCTCGGTATTCGGGCTGCGGCAGGATCCGCTTTCGGGTCAGACCGAGTTTCATCGCGGCATCGATTTTGCGGGTGCGCCGGGCGAGCCTGTGCTGGCGGTCGGTGCCGGCGTCGTCACTTTCGCCGGCGAGCGACCCGGTTACGGTCAGGTGGTCGACGTGACCCACGGCGACGGGTACGTCACGCGCTATGCGCACAACCAGCGACTGCTGGTTCGCGTCGGTGATACCGTTCGCCGCGGGCAGCCTGTGGCCCATCTGGGCTCGACCGGGCGATCGACGGGGCCCCACGTGCATTTCGAAGTGCTGCGCAACGGTCGCCACGTCAACCCGCTCTCGTATATCGACGGTTGAGCGCTCTGCACCGCGGGCCGGGCGAACCATTCGACCGGCATCGCCTCAAACCAGTAAAATACCGCTCTTTTTTGCAGGGCCTTCCCGAGTGTTAAATATTCTTACCCGTATCTTCGGCAGCCGTAACGAGCGGGTGCTCCGCAGCCTGGCGCGCGACGTGCGTGCGTCGACCGCGTTCGAGCCAGCCCTGCAGGCTCTCAGCGACGAGCAGCTGCGGGCCAAGACCGACGAATTTCGTGGCCGATTGGCGGCGGGTGAGTCGATCGACCGGCTGCTGCCGGAAGCCTTTGCCGTGGTTCGCGAGGCGGCGCGCCGAACGCTCGGACTGCGGCATTTCGATGTGCAGTTGATCGGCGGCTCCGTGCTGCACCGCGGCCGCATCGCTGAGATGCGCACCGGCGAAGGCAAGACCTTGATGGCCACCTTGCCGGCCTACCTCAACGCCCTGAGCGGTGAGGGCGTGCACGTCGTGACCGTCAACGAGTACTTGGCGCAGCGCGACGCTGACTGGATGGGCCCGGTGTACCGGTTCCTTGGTCTGAGCGTCGGCGTGGTGCGCAGCGCGCAGGCGCCGGCCGAGAAGCGGGCGGCGTACCTGTGCGACATCACCTACGGCACGAACAATGAATTCGGCTTCGATTATCTGCGCGACAATCTGGCGTTCCGTCTAGAAGACCGCGTGCAACGCGGGCTCGCCTTCGCGATTGTCGACGAGGTCGACTCCATCCTCATCGACGAGGCGCGCACGCCGCTGATCATCTCGGGTCCCGCCGAAGAGAGCACCGACACCTACGTCCGCATCAACAAGCTCGTGCCGCAACTCGAGCGCGTTGCCGGTCCGCCGCGCAAGGACGTGGCCGAGGATGAGGGCCCGGGCGATTACTCGGTCGACGAGAAGCAACGTCAGGTGCATCTGACCGAGGCCGGCCACGAGCGCGTTGAGGCGCTGATGATTCAGGCGGGCATGTTGCGCGAGGGCGAGAGCCTGTACGACCCGGCGAATATCCGGTTGATGCATCACCTGAACGCGGCGCTGCGAGCGCATGCACTCTACAAGCGTGACGTCGAGTACATCGTCCGCGGTGGCGAGGTGATCATCGTCGATGAGTTCACGGGCCGCACCATGCCCGGTCGGCGCTGGTCTGAAGGTCTGCACCAAGCGGTGGAGGCCAAAGAAGGCGTGCGCGTTCGCGAAGAGAACCAGACCATCGCCTCGATCACCTTCCAGAACTATTTCCGTCTGTACAAGAAGCTCTCGGGCATGACCGGCACCGCCGACACCGAGGCGCCGGAGTTCCTGCAGATCTACGGTCTTGAGGTCAACGTCATCCCGACCCACCGGCCTATGATCCGCAAGGACATGCCCGACCTTGTGCATCTGACCCAGACAGACAAGTTCAAGGCCATCGTCGAGGACATCCGCGACTGCGTCTCCCGGCAGCAGCCAGTTCTGGTTGGCACGACGTCCATCGAAACCTCCGAGTTGATCTCCGGCATTCTCACCAAAGAAAACGTGCCGCACCAAGTGCTGAACGCTAAACAGCACGAGCGTGAAGCGCAGGTGGTTGCCCAGGCGGGGCGCCCGGGGTCAGTCACGATCGCGACCAACATGGCCGGTCGCGGTACCGACATCGTGCTCGGCGGCAATCTCGAGGCGGAACTCGCCACCTTGTCGGTCGATGCGCCCGCCGAAGAACGCGAGCGCGTGCGTGCCGAGTGGCAAGTGCGACATGACCAGGTCGTGACCGCCGGTGGCCTGCACATCATCGGTACCGAGCGCCATGAGTCGCGCCGCATCGACAACCAGTTGCGTGGCCGATCCGGCCGACAGGGCGATCCGGGATCCTCGCGCTTCTATCTGTCGATGGAAGACAACTTGATGCGCATCTTCGGTGACCCCAACTTCACCAAGCGGCTGTTGACTGTCGCGGGCATGAAAGAGGGCGAGGTCATCGAAAGCCGCATGCTCAGCAAGCGCATCGAGACCGCGCAACGCAAGGTCGAATCGCACAACTTCGACATCCGCAAGCAGTTGCTGTTGTTTGACGACGTGGCGAATGACCAGCGCAAGGTGATCTACCAGCAGCGTACGGAGATCATGGGCGCCGCGGATCTGTCCGGTGCAATCCGTGGCATCCAGGAAGACGTGGTCGGTCGGGTGCTTGATGAGTTCCTGCCGCGCAACGTGCCGCACGAGGACTGGGATCTCCAGGCGTTGCGCGAGGCGCTGCGCAAGGACTTCAACGCGGACGTCGACGCACGCGGCTGGCTGACAGTCGAACCCGAGCTCGAGGAGCCCGTGTTGCGTCGTCGGGTTATTGATGCGGTGGCTGCCAACTACGCGGCGAAGTCCGCGCGATATGGCAGCGAACTTATGCAGCACCTCGAGAAGGACATCATGCTGCGCACGCTCGATCAGCACTGGCGCGAGCATCTGGCGGCCATGGACTATCTGCGCCAGGGCATCCATTTGCGCAGCTATGCGCAGAAGGACTACCGTTACGAATACAAGCGCGAGGCGTATGAACTGTTCAGCGCCATGCTGGATCGAGTGAAGTTCGACACGGCTTCGATGCTCACCCGCGTAGAGATTCGCAGCGAAGCCGATCTGCAGCGCGAGGAAGAGGAACGCCAGCGCAAGTTGCTCGCGGCGCTGCAGTTGCAGCACGCCGAGGCGGCCTCTGCTCTGGCCGCGGCACCCGCGGCCGAGGAGGCGGGGCGCGACATGGCGCCCGAGGCCGATGCCTCGTCGCAAGCGCCCGTCGTTCGCGGCGAGCGCAAGGTCGGGCGAAACGAGCCCTGTCCCTGTGGCTCGGGCAAGAAGTACAAGCATTGTCACGGCACCTTGGAGACGGGTTGAGGCGCGTCCGTCGGCCGCCGTGCACGCGCGATGATGCCCACACTCGAGGTCGTGGCCGCGGCGCTCTTCGATGAGTCGGGTCGAGTACTAGTGACCGGACGTCCTCCGGGCAAACACATGGCCGGGCGTCAGGAATTTCCGGGCGGAAAGATCGCACCCGGCGAGACCCGGACGGTGGCGTTGCGACGGGAGCTGCGCGAGGAGCTCGGTATCGAGATGGGCACGGCGCGATTTGCCATGACTCTCGATCACGACTACGAGGATCGTCGCGTCCGATTGCACTTCTACCTTGTCGATTCTTTCAGCGGCACGCCGCAGTCGCTCGATGGGCAGACGCTGCAGTGGGTGCCCATAGAGGATCTGCACCGTCAGAACATACTCGAGGCCGATGCGCCATTCGTGGCCTTGATCCAACAGCGGAGACTTCCATGCTGACATCCACCGGTGAACTCATCGAGGTTCGTAACCCCCGCACTGGCGGAGTCGACTACCGGTTCAATGCGCCCTCGGCGGGTGAATTGACTGCGACGCTCAAGGGACTTCGCGCCGCACAACAGGCATGGGCCGCGGCACCGCTGACCCATCGGATCGAGGTTCTGCAGCGGTGGCGTGCCGAGTGGACGGCGCGTCAGGCGGAGCTCGTCAACGCGCTGGCAACCGATACGGGTCGCTATCTCATCGCTGGCAGCGAAGTGCAATCGGTTACCGGCATGATCGACCGCTGGTGTGCGCTCACGCCCTCTTTAGCGGCCGAAGAGGACTTGCGCTCGGCGACCATGCCCAATATCAGCTATCGCTCGCAGTATGTGCCGTACTCGCTCGTCGGCGTGATTTCGCCGTGGAATTTCCCTGTCTCGCTGTGTTTCATCGACGCCATTCCCGCATTGCTCGCCGGCTGCGCGGTGTTCGTCAAGCCAAGCGAAGTGACGCCACGTTTCGTCGAACCTGCGATGCGTTCAATCGCGGCCGTGCCGGAGTTGGCTGCGGTGTTTTGCATCCAGCCCGGCGCACGTGCCACCGGTGAAGCATTGATCGGACAGAGCGACGTGGTGTGCTTCACAGGCAGCGTGGCGACGGGGCGGCTCGTTGCCGAGAATGCCGCTCGGCATTTCATCCCGGCGTTTCTGGAGTTGGGCGGCAACGATCCGTTGATCGTTACGGCGAGTGCGGATCTCGAACTCGCGACCGACGTGGCGCTGCGCGCGACCTGTCTTGCGACCGGCCAGGCGTGTCAGAGTCTGGAGCGCGTGTACGTCGACCGGCGTATTTTTTCGCCCTTCGTCGAGCGACTGGTGCAAAAGGCGAAGCAGGTCGAGCCCAACTGGCCCGACATTCATGCGGGCACGATCGGTCCATTCATCTACGCACGACAGGCTGAGATTGTCGCCGGGCAACTGGCCGATGCGCGCGCCAAGGGAGCCCGAGTCCTCTGCGGTGGCGAGATCGAAGATCACGGTGGTAAATGGCTACGGCCCACCGTGCTCGTCGATGTGCACCATGGCATGCAGGTGATGAGCGATGAGACCTTCGGTCCCGTGATTCCCGTCATGCCTTTCGACAGCATCGATGAGGCGGTAGCGCTCGCGAACGAAGGCGTCTACGGACTGTCAGCCGGCGTGATCGCTGGCACGCTCGAGGAGGCCGAGGCTATTGGTCGGCGCATCGACGCCGGCGGCATTAGCCTGAACGACGGCTCGCTCACGGCGATGTGCCACGAATGCGAGAAGAATTCCTTCAAGCTCTCCGGGATGGGCGGTTCACGCATGGGACCTGCGGGGTACACCCGATTCTTCCGTCGCAAGGTCCTGATTCGTCAGCACGGCTCGCCGGCCACCATGGCGAACATCGCCGAGGCGCATGCGCGACCACGTTGATACGGTATGATCACGGCCCATAACGCCGAGAGCCTCGGCATGCAGCGCAGGAATTAGCCGACATGAGCACGCAGGACCTGGGTCTTCCCGATATCCGCATCATGACGCCTGGCGGAGTGCTGCCGCTCGGTTTCGAAATCGAAGCCAAAGATCTGGCTGAAGCCATCGACAAGTTCCCCGAGGCCGTCAAGCAGGCGCTCGAGGATGCGATCGAGGAAGCCCAACAAATGCGTCGTGAGGCGGCCTCGCGCATCGTGGTGCCGGATGCGCCCGGTGCGATCGCGAGCAAGATCAAGCTGCCCTAAACGGCGACGGTGAGGCCTGCCCCTGCGAGACCGTGCGGGGGCGCTTGCGCTCACGCGCGAGATCAGCTCTCCAGCACCTTGCGATAGACCTCCGCGTACTCCTCCGGCGAGCGTATGCCGACCGTGAGATCGCGCAGCAGACCATCGTGCAAATCATAGATCCAACCGTGGATCTCGAGTGCCTTGCCGCGATCCCAGGCGCTTTGCACGATGCTGGTCTGGCCGATAGCCGCCACAACCGTAGTGACCGCAGACGATCACGTGTTCCACATCGAGGACATCGACGGCGTACTGCAGCACCGATAGGCAGTTGAGATCGGTGTGGACTACCACATTGGCCACGTTGCGGTGCACGAACAGTTCGCCCGGCAGCAGCCCGACGATTTCATTGGCAGGCACGCGGCTGTCGGCGCAGCCGATCCAGAGATAATCGGGCGATTGCTGGCCGACCAACTTGCCGAAAAATTCAGGGTCCTTGGCCGTGATCTCCTCCGACCAGCGGCGATTGCTGTCGAACAAGGGGCGCAGACTTCTCATGGGGTGATATTCGCTCGGGGTTCATTGCGCAGCGCGCGATCGAAGAAGCGCAGTACCGTTTGATAGCCGTGTGGTCCAGTCGCGGCAAAGCGCATCAGGGCGTGCTTGCTGCCGGGGTAGGGCATCACGTCAAATGGCTTGCGCTCATCCTGCAGGGACTTGAACAGCGCGGTGCTGTGGGTGAAGAGGACGTTGTCGTCGGCCATGCCGTGCATGATCAGTAGGTCGCCGCGCAAGTTGCGTGCATGGGTCATCACCATGCCATCGGCATAACCGGCGGCGTTATCGTCGGGCGTACCCATGTATCGCTCGGTGTAGTGAGTGTCGTACAAGTGCCAGTCGGTCACCGGCGCACCGGCAACACCGGCCGTGAAATACTCCGGTGCCCGAACCATGCACATCAGCGACAGGTAGCCGCCGTAACTCCAGCCGAACACCCCGACGCGCGTTGCGTCGACGAAGGGCAGGGTGCGCAGGAATTCGACGCCGCGCACCTGATCTTCGACTTCCACCGTGCCCATCCGACGATGGATTGCCGACTCGAACTTCACGCCGCGAAAACTGGTACCGCGATTGTCGAGCGTGAAGACCACGTAGCCTCGTTGCGCGAGCAACTGGCGAAAGAAACCTTCGTTGCTGCGAGGGAATCCAGGCCATGCGCGGCGAACACGCTGGTTGCCCGGACCGCCGTACAGATCGACGATCACGGGATAGCGCTTGCCGGGTTGCATGTTCATCGGCTTGATCAATTGGTAGTGCAGCGTTTGGCCGTCTGCGGCTTGCAGCGTGCCGTACTCCGTCGGTTGGTGTGCCTCGAGGTAGGTGGCATAAGGGTGCTGCGCATCGAGCGTGTTGGCGACAAGCACGGCCAATTGGCGACCGTTCCGGTCGCGCAAGATCAGCGACGGGGGCGAGTTGGGCGTCGAGAACGTATCGAGCCACAGCCGCCCGTCGCGGGAGAGGCTGCTCGAGTGCCAACCGGAGCCTTCACTGAGTTTGCGAATCCCCGCCTCCACGGCGCTCGGCTCGCGAGCTCCGGCGAGCGGTGCCGAGTAGAGGTGACGCTCGAGCGGCGTTTCGCGGTTGGCGGTGAAGTAAATGAGTCCACGTGCTTCATCGACAGCCTCGATGGCGCGTTCACCCGCATCGCCCGCGACCATCCATTCACC
>RGWK01000003.1 GCA_010029775.1 Gammaproteobacteria bacterium | reverse complement strand
CGCCAAGTTGAATCTCGCCGAGCGTCAGGTGCCCATCCGCGTGCAACTGGCTGGAGCTTCACTGACCGATCCGTCGGTGCTGAGCCAGTTGCGTGTGCCCGGCAAGAATGGGCCTGTGCCCCTGTCGGCGGTGGCGGAGATTACCGAGAGCAGTGGTCCGGCGCGCATCGATCGACTGAATCGCGAGCGTAATGTGACGGTGTCGGCCGAGCTCAACGGCTTGCCCCTCGGCGATGTCATGAGTCGAGTCAATCGGATGCCTGCGGTGCAGAACCTGCCGCCAGGCGTGCGCATCGTGCCGGCCGGTGACTCCGAAGCCTTTGTCGAATTGTTTGTCGGCTTTGCGCTCGCGCTACTAGCCGGAATCGTCTCGGTGTACCTCGTATTGTTGCTGCTCTTTCACAGCGCCACTCAGCCGCTTGTCATTCTGGCCGCCGTACCGCTATGCGGCGGTGGAGCGTTTGGACTGCTGCTGCTGACGGGCCATGTTGCCGATCGCGCTCGGGCTCGGGGCGGACGGCAACTTCCGTACGCCGCTCGGTGTGTCGGTGATCGGCGGGCTCATCACCTCAACGCTGCTGTCGCTCGTGGTGGTGCCGGCGGCTTACTCGCTCGTCGCCGAGGTCACTGAGCGGTATCTGCGGCCGTTCATGAACCGGGTGCTGCACCCGGGCACCGCCTCGCACTCACAATAAATCGCGCAGACGGAAGTACAGCATCGCCAAGACTAGGGCGGGGCGACGCAGCCAGTCGCCGCCAATGAAGTCGCTGTGCGGGATGCGCGCAAAGACATCGAAACGCTCGCTGGAACCGGCGATGGCCTCTGCGAGCAGTTTGCCGGCGATGCCCGTCAGCGCAATGCCGTGGCCGGAGAATCCCTGCAGGAAGTACGCACCATCGAGTCGTCCAAAGTGTGGCGCCCGATTCTGCGTGATGTCGACGTAGCCGCCCCAGGCGTGATCGATCGCTACCTCCGCCAGTTGCGGGAATACTTTGAGCATTCGAGCGCGCGCGCTATGGCGTGCGCTGTGCAGGTCGAAACCGGAGTAGCTGACCGGGCCGCCAAACAGCAACCGGTGGTCCGCCGAGCGGCGAAAGTAGTTGAGAATCCAGTTGATGTCGCTGACGGCGGCGTTGTTGCGAATCAGCGCTGCGGCGCGCTGCGCGCCGAGTGGTTCCGTGGCGACGATATAGGTGCCGACGCCCATGATCTTGCGGGCGAGTGGCGGCGCAAGGGGGCCGAGCCATGCGTTGCCGCACAGCGCGAGCTCCTTGCATTGCACGCTACCGGTTTCGGTGCGCACATCGAAGCCGCGGGAACCGCCCTGGGTGAGAGGTGCATAGGAGATCGCGCGCGAGCTTTCATGGATCTGCACGCCGGCGCGTTCTGCAGCGGCGGCGAGACCCTGCGTGTACTTGAGTGGATGCAGGTGGCCGCCTTGCTCGTCAAAGGTACCGGCGATGTAGCGATCCGAGGCGATGATTTGGCTTAGTTCGTCGCGTTCGACCAGGCGGACATACGGGTAATCGAGCGAGCGGTGCAGCAGCTCAAGCTCCTCTCGCAGTTCGCGCTCCTGTCGGGGCTTGATCGCCACATGCATCTGTCCGGCGACGTAGTCGCAGTCGATCGCATGCCGTGCGATCAGCTCGCGTTGCCAGCGCAGTCCCTCCACCGAGACATCCCACACCCGGCGCGCGTCCGTGGCACCAATTAGACGAACAAGTTTGGAATGCCCGCAGGCGACACCCGCGATGGCTTGGGCCCCGCTGCGCCCCGAGGCGCCCCAGCCGATGCGCTCGGCTTCGAGCAGCACCACCCGATAGCCGCGTTCGGCCAGCTGCAGGGCCGTAGTGCACCCCGCGATGCCGCCGCCGACGACGCACACATCCGCGCGCTGAGTGCCCTGCAGGGCCGGCCGCAACGGCTGCGAGGCTGCTGTGGCCGAGTACCACGACTCGACATGCCGTGGCGGAGTCAGATCGCCCCCATGTACCAGTCGATCTCGAGGGGGGTGATGTGGGAGTGGAATTCGTCGAGCTCGCTTTGTTTGACCGTGTCGTAGAGCCGGCAGAAGGGCTTACCGAGGTAGCTCGCGGCAAACTCGCTCGCGCGGAAGCGCTCGAGGGCGGTGGGCCAGTGGATGGGCAGGGGCTCGCCCTGTTGCCGGTAGGCGTTGCCTTGCAGCGCCGGAGGCGGCTCAAGCGCCTGCGAGATGCCGTAATGGATGCCGGCCAGCATCCAGGCCACCACCAGGTACGGGTTGGCATCGGCCCCGGCCAACCGATGTTCGATGCGGCGATTGCGCGCATCGCTCAGCGGGATGCGGACGGCCGAGCCGCGGTTGTTGATCGACCAGGAGGGCATCATCGGTACGTAGGCCTCGGGTCGGAACCGGCGATACGAGTTCGGTCCCGGCGCGCAGATCGCCATGCCTTCGCCCAGAGTGGCGAGTACCCCGCCGATTGCATGGCGGAGGGTAGGGTTCTCGAGGCGGCCCTCGGCATCGGCATCCGGGCAGGCGAAGATGTTCTCGCCCGCCGCTGTTTCCACGCTGGCGTGCACGTGCAGGCCAGAGCCTGCCATGTCGCGGTAGGGTTTCGCCATGAAGGTTGCGTCCCAGCCGTACTCGCGGGCGACCGACCGCACCGCCCGCTTGAAGCGGATGGCCTGATCACAGGCCAGCAGGGCGTCGGGTTGGTGGCTGAGGTTGACCTCGAATTGCCCGGCGCCATACTCGGCAAGCGCTCCGGTCACAGGGATGTTCTGGGTGCGACAAACCTCATCTATTCTGGATAAAACTTCAGAATATTCATTAAGATCCGTCATTGAGTTAATTTGAGTTTTGAACTCTCGCCGGCGCGCTTTCGGCAGGGGCGGCGGTTGTGGCAAGCCGTCGGGGCGACGCTCGCGATCAACGAAATAGAACTCGTACTCGATGGCGACAACGGGGGTTAGGTTGAGCCGGTGGAACCGGTCGAGCACTTTAACCAGCACGTGCCGAGGGTCGCCGAAGAAGGGGCGCCCGTCGCTCTCGTACATGGATACCTGGGCTTGGGCGATGCCGCCGGTCGCCCAAGGCACGGGCACCAACGACTCGGGCAGCGGGCGGCAGGGGCGGTCCGCATCGCCATCGTCGAAACCGAGCCCGGTCGCTTCGGAGGTTGCGCCGCGAACATCGAGCGCAAACATGGACCCGGGCAGCGGCAGGCCCTCGGCGAAAATCTTCTGCAAGCCGGCCCGGTCGATGCGCTTGCCGCGCTCCACGGTGTTGAGGTCAGCCAGGAAGAGATCCACGTGCCGCACATCGGGGTGCGCTTGGAGAAAGCGATCGAGCTCGGAGTGGGTCATGCGGGGGTCTGCCGGAGAGGGGCCGCGCAGGCAGCCGCCGAGGCTGAAAGGATACTCGTCTTGCGTGTACTCGTGCAATATAGATCCATATAAAACAATGGTTTAAGAGGATTTTTTAGGCTGAGCCTTAGCCGCGACGCCCCGATCTGTGCTTTAATGCAATCGCGGTTTGCATCACTCGCGACCGCATCCCTCGTATGTCGCTGCGGCCCATCATTGGAATTCCTGCCGATCGTCGCATGGTCGGTCCTCACCCGTTTCACATGGTGGGGGAAAAGTACGCCCATGCGGTGTCGCGTGCCGCAGGCGCCTTGCCCTTGCTCGTGCCGGTGTTGCCCGAGCCGCTCGAGATTGCCGAGTTGCTGGCTCACCTCGATGGCTTGCTGCTGCCGGGCAGCCCGTCCAACGTCGAGCCGCATCACTATGACGAAGGGCCGAGCGAGCCGGGAACACTGCACGACCCGGAGCGCGATGCCACCACGCTGCCGCTGATCCGCGCCGCGATCGAGGCGGGCGTGCCGCTGCTCGGGCTCTGTCGCGGCTTTCAGGAAATGAACGTCGCGCTGGGCGGTGCCCTGTGGCAGAAGGTCCATGAGGTCGAGGGTCTAAAGGACCATCGCGAGGACAAGACGGCACCGCTCGATGTGCAGTATGCCCCGGTGCATGAGGTCTACCTCGAGCCTGGGGTGATGCGCGAGTGGGCGGGAGGGCGCGAACGTATTCGGGTGAACTCCCTGCACGGCCAAGGCGTCAAACGCCTGGCCCCTGGTCTGCGCATCGAGGCCACGGCACCTGACGGCCTTATCGAGGCGTTCTGTCTGCCCGATGCGCCGGCGTTCACCCGCGCGGTGCAGTGGCACCCTGAGTGGCGGGTGATGGCCAATGAGTTTTCCGTGGCGCTGTTCACCGCATTTGGTGAGGCAGCCCGCGCCCGCGCAGCCACCAAGGGCGCGCGTTACCGAGGTTAGTGTCATGAGCGATCCGATTTCGACATTTTTCAAAGAGCACAACATTCAAGAGGTCGAGGCCATCGTTCCCGACATGGCCGGCATCGCGCGCGGCAAGGTCATGCCCGCCGAGAAGTTTCAGGGCGATCAGGGCATGCGTTTGCCGGAGAGCATCTTCCTGCAGACCGTGACGGGCGATTATCCGGAGGACACCTCGGCGGCCATGAGCCCAGCCGAGATCGATATCGTGTTGAAGCCCGACCCACGCACTGTGCGGCGGGTCCCGTGGACTGCCGAGCCGACCGCTCAGGTCATCCACGACTGCTTCTACAGCGATGGTCGACGGGTCAGAATGGCGCCGCGCGAAGTACTCAAGCACGTGCTCGATCTGTACGCTCAAAAGGGCTGGGATCCGGTGGTGGCGCCTGAGCTCGAGTTTTATCTCGTTGAGCCCAACATTGATGCCGACTACCCGCTGAAGCCGCCCATCGGCCGCTCCGGGCGTGCCGAGCCCGGGCGGCAGTCCTACAGCATCGCGGCGGTCAACGAGTTCGATCCGTTGTTCGATGACGTTTACCAGTTCTGCGAAGACCAAGACATCGCCATCGACACGCTGATCCACGAGGACGGCCCTGCGCAGATGGAAATCAATCTGCTGCACGGCAACGCGCTGGACCTCGCCGACCAAGCGTTCATGTTCAAGCGCACGGCACGCGAGGCGGCCCTGCGTCACAAGATGTACGCGACGTTCATGGCCAAGCCCCACGCCAAGGAGCCGGGCAGCGCCATGCATATCCACCAAAGCATCGTCGATGCCAAGACTCGCAAGAACATTTTCTCTGCCGCCGACGGTTCACCGACGCCGCTCTTTTTCGCGCACATCGCCGGGCTGCAACGCTACTTGCCCGCGGCCATGGCACTGCTCGCACCAAACGTGAATTCCTATCGGCGCATCAGCCGCTTTCAGGTCGCACCCATCAACGTGCAGTGGGGGTATGACAACCGCACGGCCGGCCTGCGCGTGCCGATGTCGGGCCCGCAGGATCGACGCGTCGAGAATCGTCTCGCTGGTGCCGACGCCAATCCGTATCTGGCAAGTGCTGCGTCGCTCGCCTGCGGCTACCTTGGCATGGTGCAGGGGCTCTCGCCAACCGACCCGATCACGGGCAGTGCCCACGAGCTGCCGTTCTCATTGCCGCGCAGCCTCGATGAAGCCATCCGCCTGCTGCGCGAGTGCGAGCCGCTGATCGAGATCCTGGGCGATTCCTTCGTGTCGGCGTTCACGCTGGTGAAGGAGGCCGAGTACGAGGTGTTCCTGCAGGTCATCAGCTCTTGGGAGCGTGAGCATTTGCTGCTGAACGTGTAGGCACGCAGTACCATGGGCCCATGAGCCGTACCGTCGACTGGCAGGCGCTCGACGCCGCGCATTACCTGCATCCGTTCACCGATCACCAAGCGCTCGCTCGCAAGGGTACGCGGGTTATCACACGCGCCGAGGGCGTCTACCTCTGGGATTCCGAGGGTCGGCGCATCCTCGATGGCATGTCAGGATTGTGGTGCGTCGCACTCGGCTATGGACGTCGCGAACTCGCCGAGGCGGCCTATCGGCAGATGCGCGAACTGCCGTACTACAACAGCTTTTTCCAGTGCGCGAACCCTCCGGCCATCGAACTGGCGGCCAAGCTCGCCGAACTCTCCCCGCCACAGTTCAAGCGCAGTTTCTTCTCGAGTTCCGGCAGCGAGTCGAACGACACTCTGGTGCGCATGGTGCGTCGCTACTGGGAACTGCGCGGGCAGCCGCAGCGGCGGGTGATCATCAGCCGCTGGAACGGCTATCACGGCAGCACCATGGCCGGCGCGTCGCTCGGCGGAATGAAGGCCATGCATGCCCAGGGCGGGTTGCCCATCCCGGGCATCGTGCATATTGGTCAGCCGTACTGGTTTGAATGCGGCGGCGAGCTCACCCCGGAGGAATTCGGTCTGCAAGCGGCTCGCGAACTGGAACAGAAAATCCTCGAACTCGGCCCGGAGAACGTGGCGGCTTTCATCGGCGAGCCCGTGCAGGGCGCGGGTGGGGTGATCATTCCGCCCGCGAGCTACTGGCCCGAGATCCAGCGGATCGTTGATCGCTACGGCATCCTTCTCGCCTCAGACGAAGTGATCTGCGGATTCGGGCGCACGGGCCGCTGGTTCGGTTGCGAGTACTACGGCACCCGACCCGACTTCATGACGCTCGCCAAGGCCATTACCTCCGGGTATGTGCCCCTCGGCGCGCTCATGGTCAGTGATCGTGTGGCCGAGGTGCTGATCGCCGAGGGCGGAGAGTTCGCCCACGGCTACACGTATTCGGGCCATCCTGTGGCGGCCGCCGTGGCGCTCGCCAACCTCGAGATCATGCAGCGTGAGAAGGTCGTCGACCGCGTGAGGGGTACCCTCGCGCCGTACTGGTCGAAGCGTTGGGCGGAACTTGGGGATCACCCGCTTGTGGGGGAGGCGCGATCCTTGGGACTGTTCGGTGCACTCGAGCTCGTGCCGCGCAAGCCCTCGCGGGCGTTTTTCCCGGAGCGGGGCACTGTCGGGACACGCGCGAGGGACCTGGCCATCGGCAACGGGCTCGTCATGAGAGCCGTGTGGGACACGTTGATCGTGGCGCCGCCGCTCGTGATCCGTGAGTCGGAGATCGATGAACTCATCGATAAGGCTTGGTTGACCCTCGATCAGTTGCGAGACGCGCTGCACCGCGACGGGCTCGTCTGATCGGCGGTACGGGTCGCCGCGTCGTGCCGCGGTCTTTCCCGCGCCGCGTCGCTGCGTTATAAAAGCACGAAGTGCCCGTCGAGGCGCCGTTTCCTGCCCGTCACCATCCTCACAGGGAGAGACCCGCACCATGATCAAATCGGTCCGATCCGCAGCGCTTTCCGTCGCGGTTGCAGTCGCGCTCGTCGGTTGCAGCAGCAGCAAGCCGGTGGAAAAGCTCAATGTCTACAACTGGTCGGACTATATCGACGAGTCGGTCATCACCGACTTCGAGAAAGAAACCGGCATCGACGTGACTTACGATGTCTTCGACTCGAACGAGGTGCTTGAGACCAAGTTGTTGGCGGGCAGCACGGGCTACGACATCGTGGTGCCATCGGCCTCGTTTCTGGAGCGTCAGATCAAGGCTGGCATCTTTCAGAAGCTCGACAAGGCACAACTGCCGAACCTGAAAAATCTGGATCCCGAACTTACCGCGCAGATCGCCCGGCATGACCCGGGCAACGAACACTCGGTGAATTATCTTTGGGGAACCTCAGGTGTCGGCTACAACGTCAGCAAGGTCAAGGAGCGCATGGCCGATGCGCCGGTCGACAGCTTCGCCATGTTTTACGACCCGAAGGTGGTGGCGAAGTTTGCCGATTGTGGCGTGTCGATTCTTGACGCCCCCTCGGAGGTGCTCGGCACGGTGCTGATTTACCTAGGTAAGGACCCCAACAGCGAGAGCCCCGAGGACCTGGCGGCTGCCGAAAAGGTTTTGATGTCGATTCGGCCGTTCGTCAAATACGTCCACTCTTCGAAGTACATCGACGATCTGGCCAACGGCGAGATCTGCCTGACGCTCGGCTGGTCGGGTGATGTGCTGCAGGCTCGCGATCGTGCGGCCGAGGCCAAGAACGGCGTCGAGGTCGCGTATAAGATTCCGCGCGAGGGCGCGGTGATGTTCTTCGACATGCTCGCCATCCCAAAGGATGCGAAGAACGTCAAGAACGCATATGCCTTCATCAACTACTTGTTGCGACCCGATGTCGCGGCGAAAAACACGAACTATGTCAACTTCGCCAACAGCAACGCGGCATCCACCACCTTGATCAATCCCGAGGTGTTGAACGATCCAGGCGTCTATCCGACCGCCGAGACGAAGCCGAAGCTGAACGTTGATCTGGCTGAAAGCGATGCGTTCACGCAGTTGCTCACGGCCTCTTGGACACGTTTCAAGGCGGGCAGCTGATCCGCGAGTCATCGCGACGACGTGCGGCGGGGTCGATGCGTCGACTCCGCCGCCGGTTTTAGCCGCACAGGGGGGTGTGATGGCCGAGCGGGTTGTCGATCGACAGAACCAGTACTTGCGTATCGAGGGCGTCACCAAGCGTTTTGGTGATTTCGTCGCCGTCGACAATGTTTCACTGAGTATTTTCAAGGGCGAGATTTTTTGCCTGCTCGGTGGATCCGGTTGCGGCAAGACGACGCTGCTGCGAATGCTCGCGGGGTTCGAGTCGCCGACGTCGGGTCGTATCCTGATCGATGGCCAGGATATGGCCGGTATCCCGCCCTATGAACGCCCGGTCAATATGATGTTTCAGTCCTACGCGCTGTTTCCGCACATGACGGTTGCGGCCAACGTGGCGTTCGGTCTTGAGCAGGAGGGCGTGGCGCGGCCTGAAATCGAGCGTCGTGTGAGCGAGATGCTCGATATCGTCAAACTTGGCGAGTTTGCGAAGCGAAAGCCTCACCAGCTCTCGGGAGGACAACGTCAGCGCGTGGCGCTGGCGCGAGCGCTCGTCAAGAAGCCGAAGCTGCTCCTGCTCGATGAGCCGCTTGGGGCTCTCGACAAAAAGCTGCGCGAGCACACCCAGTTCGAGCTGATCAACCTGCAGGAGCAGCTGGGCGTCACTTTCGTGGTCGTGACCCACGACCAGGAGGAGGCGATGACGCTGGCCTCGCGCATCGGCGTGATGAACAAGGGGCAGATTGTGCAGGTCGGCACGCCCACCGAAATCTACGAGTTCCCGAACTCGCGTTTCGTCGCCGATTTCATCGGGTCGGTCAACATGTTCGAGGGTAGGCTCATCGAGGACGAGCCGGGCCATGTGCGCATCCGTTGCGATGATCTGGACAGCACCGTCTTCGTGAGTCATGGCATCAGTGCGGCGCCCGACGCGAAGGTCTTCGTGGCGATCAGGCCCGAGAAAATCGAGATGAACCGGGGAGCGACGGCCGAGGGCGAAAACTGCGTGGGCGGCGTGGTGCGCGAAATCGCCTACATGGGCGATCTGTCGGTCTATCTGGTGCGGCTCGACGGCGGTCGGATGGTTCGGGTCACGATCCCGAACATCGAACGACACGAGGAGCGGATCGTTTGGGAGGAGCGCGTCGTGCTTCGCTGGCAGCCCTCCAGTCCGGTCGTGCTGACTCAGTAATAGGCTGTGGCTACCTCAACTCCCTCAGCCGGAGCTTCAGCGCTTTCTGCAGGGCGCCGGCTCGTCGCTGCCACGCCGTATCTCTGGCTGGTGGTGTTTTTCGCGATTCCGTTCGCGATCGTCTTTAAAATTTCGTTCTCGTACATGGTCCCCGCGCAGCCGGGCTATGCGCCGCTCTTAGAGTGGTTTGCGGAGACGCAGCGGCTGGTGGCGACATTCAACCTGGCTAATTATCAGGTGCTCCTGCAGGACACTCTGTACCTCAGCACGTTTCTCTATTCGCTGAAGGTTGCCGCGTTCTCTACAGTGTTGTGCCTGTTACTCGGCTACCCAATGGCCTATGCCATCGCGCGCTCGGCGCCGACGACACGAAATCTTTTCCTGATGCTGATCATCCTGCCGTTCTGGACCTCGTTCCTGCTGCGCGTCTATGCCTGGATCGGGCTGTTGAAGACGAATGGGGTGATCAACAACACGTTGCTGTCACTTGGGATCATCGACCAGCCGTTGGTGCTGCTCTATACCGACTTTGCGGTGTACGTCGGCATCGTGTACTCGTATCTGCCGTTCATGATCCTGCCGCTGTACTCGAATCTCGAAAAGCACGATCTGACTCTGCTCGAGGCCGCAGCCGACTTGGGTGCCCGACCGGTCAAGGCGTTCTTCAAGATCACTTTGCCGCTGTCTATGCCGGGGGTCGTTGCCGGTTGCTTGCTCGTATTCATTCCGGCGGTCGGCGAGTTCGTCATTCCGTCGCTCCTCGGTCGCACCGACCAGTTGATGATCGGTACTGTGCTGTCAGCGCAGTTTTTCGGTGCGCGCAACTGGCCGGTTGCGAGTGCCGTGGCGATTGCGTTGCTGCTGTTGCTGTTGTTGCCGATCTTGCTCTTTCAGCGGTATCAGCAGCGTGAGCTTGAGGCATCGCGCCGATGAATGATCGCGGCTGGTTCCGTAACTCAATCCTGGGGCTTGGGCTCGCGTTCCTCTATATCCCCATCCTCTCGATGATGTTTTTCTCATTCAATAACTCGCGTCTGGTGACGGTATGGGATGCGGAGAACTCGCCGACGCTACGCTGGTACGTGCGACTGTTTGAAAACGAGCAACTGCTGGGTGCGGCCTGGATCTCCATTAAGATCGCCGCCTTGTCGGCGAGTGGCGCCGCGATTCTCGGCACCTTGGCAGGTCTCGTGCTGACGCGGTTCGGTCCGTTCCGCGGCAGGGCCTTGTTATCGGCGATGACCACAGCACCGCTGGTCATGCCCGAAGTCATCATGGGTATCGCCATGCTGCTGCTGTTTGTAGCGCTCGAGCAAATGATCGGCTGGCCGGCGGGTCGCGGGCTGCTCACCATTACGATCGCGCACGTCACGTTCACCATGGCCTACGTGACGGTGGTCGTTCAGTCGCGGCTCGCGGGGTTCGACGATGCGCTTGAGGAAGCGGCGCTCGACCTCGGCGCAAAACCGGCCACGGTGTTTTTCAAGATCACGCTGCCGCTGATCATGCCCGCCATTGTGTCGGGGTGGCTGCTGGCCTTTACCTTATCGTGGGACGATGTGGTGATTTCCCAGTTCGTCTCCGGTCCGGGATCCTCGACCTTGCCAATGGAGATTTTCTCGCGGGTGCGCCGTGGCGTGAGCCCCGACATCAACGCGCTCGCGACGATCATGGTGCTCATCGTCGCCACTGGCGTGGTCGCCTCCACGATTTGGATGAAGCGCCAGGAGCGTAAGCGGCTGCTCGAGGAGCAGATGGCGCGCAGTGATACACCCTGAGGCAAAGCGACTACCGATGATTCGTAGCATAGGCATCGATGTGGGCGGCTCGACATTGCGTGTCGCCGAGGTGGATTTGCGTTCCGGCCAGGCGGAGGAGGGTATGCAGAGCATTCCGATGCCCGCTGGGGCGCGACCGGACGATGTCCTCGAGGTGCTCGCGCGCGCCGTGGAGCGGTATCCGTCGGAGTTGCCCGTGGGTCTCGCGTTTCCCACGGTGGCACAGCATGGGTATGCACGCACGGCAGCCAACGTGCACGACTCTTGGATCGGGCTTGACGTACAGCGGGAGTTTTCGCGTCGCTGTCATCGACCTGTAGTGTTCCTCAACGATGCGGATGCGGCCGGCGTCGCCGAGATGAATTTCGGTGCTGGACGACAACTCGAGGCTCGGCGGGTGGTGGTTCTGACGTTCGGGACCGGAATCGGCAGTGCGCTCTTTCTCGATGGCGCCTTGTGGCCGAATACGGAGCTCGGTCATCTGATGCTGCCCGGCGTGACCGATGTCGACGGCGAGGGCTATGCCGCAGCGAGTGTACGCACGCGCCTTGCACTCGATTGGCCTGCATGGACACAGCGAGTCAACCGTTATCTGCATGAGTTGCACAGACTGCTGTGGCCGGATGTGTTCATTTTGGGTGGCGCCGTCAGCGAGCGTGCGGAGGAGTGGATGCCGCTGCTCGACAGTCCAGCCCGTCTCCTGCCCGCAGCACTGCGTGGTCATGCCGGTGTCGTGGGCGCTGCGTGGGCGGCTGCAACCGATAGAATGGCTCGATGAAGTTCGACAACCCGCGCCCCGAAACCCAGGTCAATCACCCGCCCGAGATCGAGACGCCCGACGACAATCGGCCGCTCAATCTGCCCATTTACCAGAACGTCAAATGGCAGACGGACAGCGTGGACGAGAGTTTGCGCGTGCTGCGCGGCGAGAGGGCGGGCTTCTTTTACTCGCGGGTCGGCAATCCTTCGGTGCGACAACTCGAACTGCTGCTCGCTCAATTGCAGGGGCGAAGCAGTTGTCTGGCTTCAGCTTCGGGCGTCAACGCTATCGCGCAGTGCCTGCTGTCGCTGACACGATCCGGCGATCATGTCGTGTTTTTCATTGAGGGGTATAGCCCGACCCGACAGATCATCCGCAAGCTGCTGGCCCGCTTCGGTGTCACGCACGCGATGCTCTCGATCGATGATCTGCCGGCACTCGAGCGCGAACTCGCGGCGCGACCAACGCGACTGGTGTTTTTCGAGTCGCCGACCAATCCGGTCAACAAGATCGCAGATATCACTTCGATCACGGCGATGGCTCGTCGACATGGCGCCTTGACGGTGCTCGACAACACATCGGCCGGATTTCATCAGCACGGTCAGTTCGACATCGACGTCTTCATTCACAGCCTCACCAAATTCACCACGGGAGCAGGCGATGTGATGGGCGGCGCGGTGATTGCCGATGAGTCGATCATCGGTCCGATGCGCGCAGACTACGCACTGCTTGGTGCGCAACTCGATGCGTTGTCGGCCTCGCTCATGGTACGCGGCATGAAGACATATTTCGTGCGCTATCGAACGCAGTCGGCAGCGGCGCTGCAAATCGCCCGCTTCCTCGAGGCCCATCCGGGGGTGACCAAAGTGCGGTACCCGGGCCTCGACTCGCATGTGTACAGCGCCCTGGCTCGTGCGCAGATGAGCGACTTTGGCACTGTGATCACCTTCGATCTGCGCGCAGGATTCGAGGCGGGTAGGACCTTCGCCGAGTCGCTCCGACTGTTCGCGCGAACGCCAAGTTTCGGCTCGACTGAATCGCTCGTCGTGCCGCCGCAGATGATGCAACCGCGAGATTTCTCGCCCGGCGAGCTTGTGGCCTCCGACATCGGGCCAGGCACCGTGCGCCTGTCGATCGGTCTGGAAGATCCGCTCGACTTGCAGGCCGATCTCAGTCGCAGTCTCGAACTCGCCAGCGTCTGACGCTCAGGCGCGCTCTATTGGCAAGGTGAGGCCCAACCAGCGCCCGAGGGCGAGTGCCGGGGTGAGCATCATCCCTGGAACGAAGGCGTTCCCCAGCGTGGCTCCGCTGCCGAGCACTTCGCCGGCCGCATAGAGATTTGGAATGGGCGTTCCGTTCTGCCGTGTCACGCGCAGTTGCGCATCGACGGTGACGCCGACCGACGACGTCGCCGAGTGTCCGAGATGAGTCACGGCATAGAAGGGCGCTTGGGCGATGGGCCGCGGCAGATGCGTGCGTCCCAGGCTGTCCTGACCGCGCGCCACCGCGAGATTGTATTGCTCGACACTCGCCCGTAGACCCGCGGCGTCGATGCGCGTCTTTGCTGCGAGTTCATCGAGCGACTCGGCGCGATGGAACATCGGGTGAGTATTGAAGTGGGCGAGCAACTTTTCCTTGCTCCAGTCGGGAATTTGCTGCGGTGCGGCATCGAGAATCGCCTGATCGAAAATGATCTGATAGCGCAGATCCGCCTGCTCGAGCAGCGCCTGTTCACGCTGATTCGTCAGCGGCTCGTCCTCACGAATGAATCGCTTGCCGGCGTTGTTGACCCAAATTTCCCACGGCAGGCGCCGCTGCGGCACGGTATTGAAGCGCGCGTAGACCGTTGCCGGAAACTGGCCGCCGGTGAGAACCGAGCCGGTTCCGGGTCGGTGCAGATCGTGACCGCGCAGCACGCCACCTACGGCCGTGGCGAGACTCAAGCCATCGCCGAGCGCGTGCGGATAAGAGCCTGCGGAGTAGGCGGGCACTCCGCTTAATTCGGCAAACAGCCGCGGGTTCATGGCGTAACCGCCACTCGTCAGCAGGACGTGGCGCGCACGCACGCGGTACTCAGCCGAAGCGGCATCTTTGGCGCCACCCACTGATGCCGAGATTGCAGTGGGCATCGGCATGGCGCGCACGCCCTCAATGGCACCACTTCGATTTTGCATGAGGCCGGTGACCCGGGTTCGCAGTCGCAGCGTGATCTGGCCTGCGGCCACGAGCGGAGCGATTTGCGGTCGGATGACATCGAGGATGGCGACGCCTTCCTCTTTGGCCCAAATATATCGCGGCGTGTCGTAAGCCTTGCGACCAGGGCTGTCGCCGGTGACCGGATGCTCCGGCAGCGGCTTGAGGCCCGTGTCGAGCAACCAATTGACCGTATCAGTCGCCTGCGCTGTCGCCAGGCGCACTACGTTCGGATCAGCCCGCCCATTCGAGAGGCGCATCGCCTCTTCGAAGTGTTGCTGCGGCGAATCGACGATGCCCTTGGCTCGCTGGGTATACGAGCCTGCGGCGCTGATCTGACCGTTCGCCAGGTGTAGGGTGCCGCCGATGTCGTCGGCGCGATCGAAAACGATGACTCGTGCCCCACGACGTGCAGCAAACAGCGCGGCAGGCAAGCCCGCCGTGCCGGCACCGATGATGGCGAGATCGAACACGGTATTGGTATCGGCCACGGATTCCCTCGCCAGCCCCGCTAGAGACAGCGCACCAGCGACGCCGAGGCCGCCATGTATGAAGGTACGTCGCTTCATCCGCGGCGTTCCGCGCCAAAGATGAACCAACCGCCGCTGCCATGGGGCGGCGCTGCGAGCTCGCCCTTTAGGAAACGGGCGTAGCGCTCTTCACCAAACGAGGCGGCATCTGGGATGGTGAGCTTGAAGGCATCCGCGGGCAGGAAGCCGGCCTCCGCACACAAGCGGAGCGGATCCTGCTCGCGGTAGTTCGTGTAGAACGGTTCGTTGTTGTTGTGTGTGTCCCAGTTCCAGAAGAAATTGTCGTATTCGCTGACCGACGCGGCATCCGGCAGCTCCATATGCACCATCAGTCCGCCCGGTCTGAGCAGTCGATGGCACTCACGCAGCACGTTACGCGTTGCCTTGAGCGGAATCTCGTGCAAGAAGAAACTGGAGACGATCAGATCGAAGTGTCCGTCCGGGAAGCGCGTGTGCTCGGCGTTCTGCTGGCTGAAGTGCACGGCGATGCCTTCATGCTCGGCCAGTGCGTGGCCGTAGCGCAGCACGGGCGCACCGCAGTCGATGCCGTGCGCCTCGCTTTGCGGGAATGCGCTCTTGTACGGCAGCAGATTCTTGCCGGCCGTGGTGCCAAGATCGAGTATGCGGCGCGGTTGGAACCCCGGGCGCGTGCGTTGAATCCAGTGAGCGATCGACTCGGCGACCACGCCTGGCCGCTTCCGGTAGGGATGCTGACCGGTAAAGACCTTGCCGCCGAAGCCGACAACCGCACCCTGTGAGACATCATCCTCGGTGTGTTCCGCGGTGACCCAGCCGGGAGCGAGATGCACATCGAGCGCGCTCAAGTAACGCGGCACCTCGAATTCGGGGTCAAGGCGCAGAGTGCCGCCCGCCGGGTTGCGCGTGGCGAGATCGCGCGCAAGGTCGATCATCTCGGGCAGTGCGCGTTCGATCGCCGGTTGCACCGACAGATAGCACATCTCCTGGGCGTTGTAGCGCAAGGTGCTGTAGAGGCGATGCAGTGGATCAGGCTCCATGACGCGCTCGATGTCGCGCCAGTGGGTGGGCTCGGCACCCCGGTCGCGCAGGGCCGGGGCGACCTCCGATTCGTAGTGCCGGCGCACGGCGGCGCGTAGATCGATGATCGCGTGCTTGCGCAGCATGCTGACGAAAGACTGTCGCGCGCGTTCGTCATGCGTCGGGCGGAACAGCTCGTCGATGTTCGGGGTCGGGATCTCTTCGGCGCGTGCAGCCATGGTGGGTGTCCTCCGCTATCGAATCGTATCAGTCCGCCTCGCCCCAGTTCGCGGCACGTTGCACGGCGGTCTCATAGCCGATGCGGCCGTAGGCGAGGATGGCGATGCCGATGGCACCGCCGGCGAAACAGACCAGAGCGAGACTCGGCGCGATGCCGGTCGGGTAATTGAACACCGTGTCCGACAGGAAACCCACGGCGCCTGAACCCACGGCAATGCCGACGAGTCCGGTCAGCAGGGTGTACACGGCGACCACCTGACCGCGCAGCTGGTTCGGGGTGACCTGATTGAGCGCCGTGAGCGCAGCCGTGACGGCCCAAGTTGCAAACAGCGAGGTGAACACATGACCCAATAGTGCAAGTTCAGGCGTCGGCGCGAAGCACTTGGCGGTGCCGAACACGGCCCAGGCGAGGCACTGCAGCATCATCACGAGGATGGGCCCATCCTTGCGCCCGCGCTTGGCCAGCCAGGTGAGCGCATACCCTGCGGTGATGGCGCTGATGATGCCGAAGGGGACGCCCACCACGGCGAGCGCGAGCGCGATGCGTTGCGGCTCCCATTCGTGCACCCGCACAAACAACGTCGGGAACCAGGCGAGCTGCGCGTTGACGATCATGACGTTCATGATCGTGCCCATCATCACCGCTACGAGTGCGATGCGATTGGTGGACAGTTCACGCCACAGCGGCACGAGCGAAATCTTCGACCCCGCGACGCTCGTCGTTCCGCGCCGTTCGGGCTCGCGCAGGGTCAGCGCCATGAGCACGGCGAGGGCGATGCCGGGTGCGCCCACGATAAACAGCACTACCTGCCAATCGCTGAATCGCCCGAGCAAGCCGGGTGCCATCGCCTGCACCGAGTCGGCGAGACCAATGGCAACACCGCCCAGCATGTACGCGATGCCGATACCGATCGAACCGCCCATGGCGAAGACGCCATAGGCACGCGGGCGAAGCTTTGGCGGAAAGTAGTCGGCAATCAGCGATGAGGAGCCCGGTGTGGTGGTGGCTTCCCCGGCGCCCATGACTACACGCGAGGTGAACAGACCCCAGAAGGATTTGGAGAGTCCGCCCGCCATGGTGGCAAGGCTCCAGATCGCCAGGCCGCCATACACGACCGGCACTCGCTTCCAGCGATCGATGAGAAAACCCACCGGCAGCGTGAACACGCTGTAAAAGAGCGCGAATGCGAGTCCCTGAATGATGCCGATTTCGGTATCGGTGAGTTGCAGATCCGCCTTGATCGGTTTGACGAGCAAACCAATGACAATTCGATCGACTACGCCGAGTGCGTAGGACATGACCAGCAAGGCCACGACATACCACGCATAGACCGGGTTCGGCCAAGGCTTCGCCGCGGCGTTTGCTTCACTCATACGCCTGAGCCTTGCGGTGGATCGCCGGCCTGCGCGTTGGCGCTCGGATGCATGCGGAACACCCGCTTGAGATACGCATCGCGCCATGCGTTACGTTCCGCATCGACGGCGGCCTGCGGCTGATACGCCTCGATTGCTTCGCGGGTGACCGGCACACCGGCATCGAGCAGTCGCTCGACGGTGTCGAGTCGCTCGCGGAGCACCGCGACCTCCGTGGTCAGCTCGATGAGGAAAGTCATCATCTGATCGATCGCCGGATCATCGAAGAACACAGGCCGTTTGCCACGGGTGGTTCGGGGCAGGGAGACTTCCGTGGGTGCTTTGCTCATAGTTTGGGTAGCATAACGCGGCGCACAGACTTTTCGACGCGGAGGGATGCTCGATGTTCAAGACCGCCATCGTTCGGTGGATCGCTGGATTGGCGTTGGCCATGTGTTTCACATCGACGCCGATTCCCGCGCAGACGACGAGCACGTCGGTGGCATCGCAGCAGCAGTTGCTGCGCATTCGAATGGCCACGTTCTCCGCTGCCGATCTCGAGGCCGTGGAACGCGACTACGGTCGCTGGCTGGGATACAAGGTTCGCGAGCGGGGTGTCGTCTCGGCCGAACTTGCTGGCAGCTGGGGGGCGCCGCGGGCTGCAGGGCGGGCCTATGTGCTGATGAGTTCCGATGCAGCCCCCGATGTGTTCATTCGGGCTGTGCAGGCATCGCCCGCGGCCTTGTCGTTGCCGTATCGCCCCTTGCTGACCTACGGCTGGAACGGCATCGAAATCATTGTCGACGATCCGGATGGTCTTCATGCCAAGCTCAAGGATTCCCCGTTTCGCGTGATCGGCGAGCCAGCACCGCTCGGGGCTTACCCGAGTATCCGTGCCTTTCAGGTCGTCGGGCCGAGCGGCGAGGTGTTGTACCTGACGGCCGAGACAGGCGATCGCAGTCGCTCGCTGCTGCCCTTGCCGAACGGCGAGGTGGGCAGAATCTTCATCATGGTCATCGGGGGCCCGGATATCGAGGCGCTGCTCGATTTCTACACGACCCCGTTCGGCTTGACGCGCAACACGCCACGCAGCGTACCGGTCGGTGTGTTGATTCGCGCTCAGTCGCTGCCGCCCGGTACGGGTCTGCCGCTGACCACGACCCGGCTGGCACAGCACGGCAATCTGATCGAGTTTGACGGCTACTCGGCCAATGCCGGCCCCAGGGCAGTGCCTGACGGAGACTTGCCGCTCGGCATCGTTTCGACGAGCTTTGCGGTTCGCAAGCTTGCCGGACTTAAACTCGATTGGCTGGCTGCGCCGCAACGACTGCCCGGACTCGCCTACGGCGGGAACCACGCCGCTTCGGTGCGTGGCCCCGCCGGAGAATGGGTCGAGTTGATCGAGGAGTAGGCGGCCCCGATCAGAACTTGTAGCGAACGCGGGCGCTCCAGCTGCCCGGACGATCGAGGAACTGGAAGGGGCCGAGTGCCGACATCGGATAGGCCTTGTCCTCGCAGTTGCGGCAGTCGACCGTAACCGAGAGACCCTCGATGGCCGCAAACTTCAGGTTCAGACCCGCGTTGATGTAGGTCTGCTTGCCGCTCCAGGTGCCGTTCGTGCTCTGCGGGCTGCCCGTCGTGCCGATGGCGTACTCGTCGCTGGCGTTGACACCCACGTTTGGCGTCAGTGTTACGCCGCCCACCGTGAACTCGTAGCTTGCGCTGAGGCTGACGGTGTAATCCGGCGCGCGGACCGGGGTGGCGATGTTGCCGAACTGATCCACGAAGTTGGCATTGCAGGCCGGTGCGCCCTGATACAGACCCGCCGGGTTGGCACGACAGACCGCAGCCTGATCAAGCACCCGCTGGTTGATGGCGACGTACTTCGCATCTTGCAGGCCGATGCCCGCGGTGATGTTCAGACCATCGACTGGCACCCAGACTGCATCGATTTCGAGCCCCGAGTTACGCAGATCGGCGGGGTTCGTCGTGGTGGAGATCTGCACGCCGTTGATGTCGATTCGAGCCGGGATCTGAATGTCGTCGGTGATGGCGTAGAAGGCAGTCGCGTTCAGTCGCAGGCGATCACCAAAGAGGTCGGCGCGTGTGCCGATCTCGTACGACCACACCTTTTCAGGAGCGAACGGGATGAAGGCATTGTTCGCAGTGGCGCGCGCCGGCCAGCCGCCTGACTTGAAGCCGCGCGTGGCCGAGGCGAACACCATCACGTCATCCGACAGGTCGTACTGCAGGGCGACGCGCGGTGTCCAGACATCTTCCTTGAGCTCGAGCGGAATGCCCGCCGCAGCGATGGCGGTGCTCGAGAGCGCCGCACCTGCCGCGCCCGGGTTGCGCTCGATGCCGAAGGTCTTGGTTTCACTCGTATAGCGCAAGCCTGTCGTGAAGGTGAGGTGTTCGGCAATCACGTGATCGGCTTGTGCATACACCGCATAGGTCTTCAGGTCGTTCTTCATCGTGCGGTCGGCAGCGACCGAGAAGACGCCTGTGGTGGCGACGGCGCGGCAGTTCGCCGCCGGAGTCGACGAGGAAGTCGTGGTCCGTCTTGCGGTAGCCCGTGATCGAGGTCAGCGAGAGGTTTTCGTTGATGATGCTCTGCACGCTCAGCGTGTAGGCGCGGGTGACGGCCTCGTTGCCGACATCGAGCGCAGCCTTCGCACCGGTGAATACGCCGACCAGAGCGCCCTGCGTCAGCTTGTTGTTGATGATGCGGTTTTCGTTGGCATCGAGCACGTTGAGGAAGTTGGTGTTTCGATCGTCGACGTATTCGGCGACGAAATCGACCGTCACATCTTCGGTCGGCACGAGCCGCACGTCGGCGCGAAAGCCCGTGGCATCGCGATCATTAAGCATGCGTCCGGTCGACAGTTGCTTGGCGTATCCGTCGTCCTTGACGCGATAGGCCGAGAACTTGGTCAGCAGCGTATCCGAGATCGGCAGATCGACCGAACCGCGAGCCGTGACGAGGCCGAAGCGGCCGACACCGCCTTCGACGTAACCCTGATACTCGGTACCGGGCTTTTTCATGACGACGTTGATGGCGCCGCCCGTCGTGTTGCGACCGAACAGGGTGCCCTGCGGACCACGCAGCACCTCGATGCGCTCGACATCGAACATGCTGAAGTTGTTGTGGTTCTGACGCGAAATGTACACGTCGTCGACGTAGGTGCCGACCGGCAGATCGAAGGTGGCAATAGACTCGGCATTGCCGAGGCCACGGACATACAAGGAACTCGAGGTGCCGACGCCGACGTTGGCGTTGCCCGTGAGGTTCGGGATGTTGCGAACCAGATCGTAGGTGTCGAATACCTGGCGCGCGGCGAGTTGCTCGGAGGTGAAAGCCGTGATCGCGATGGGTACGTCTTGCAGGCTCTGCGAGCGGCGCTGCGCGGTGACAGTGACCTCTTCGAGACCCCCTTGGTCTTGGGCATGGCCCGCGGCGGCAGACGAGGCAACGAGGATGGACGCAATACAGGCGTTAACGGTTCTCATGGAATCAAGGCCCTGCTGGGAAGTTGGGACAGCCTCCTATCGTCTTACAACGATGACGTTTTGGCAACGGCGTCGAATTCCTCGCGCCAGGCGTCCACCTCGGGCCGGGAACCGATCTGCCAGGGGTGGAATCCGGGGCGGTACCAGGCGAAATAGGTGCGCCAGCCGAGACGGAAAATCCCGGGCGACCGCCACACATAGTCCCGTACAGCGGCCCGCGCCGCGCGCCGGCTGTAGCCCTCCGCCTCAAGCAGGCGGGCGGCATGGCTGCTGATGTTGCGGGTGAAGTTCACGGTGATCAGCGCCATGGTCCATACCCGCAGCCAGTACCGGCGCAGCGGATGCCAGTGACGTGTGATTTCCATGAAGACATCGTAGGCGACGGCCTTGTGTTCGGTTTCCTCAAGGGCGTGCCAGCGCCACAGCCGTTCGATACGTGGCTCCGCTCCCGCGAACAGCCGATCTCCGGCTGCCATGTGTACTTCGGCCATCATGGCTGTGAAATGCTCAAGCGCGATGGTCGAGACCAGCATGCCAAAGGGCCCGCGGGCGCGCGCCATGGCGATTCGGGCGCGGATCTTCTCGAGAATCTCGGCCACGGGGTAGATCTCGGGGTCGACCAAATCATTGAGCGACTGGTGTTCGCGCGAGTGGAGCGCCTCCTGGGCGATGAAGCGACGCGCTTCGTCCTGAAGCGCCGGTGGCAGGCGCTCTCGATAGTGGCGCACGGCATCCACAAACAGGCGTTCACCGTCGGGGAAGGTCAGCGACAGGGCGTTCATCACCGCGGTGCCCACAGCGTCTCCGCCGAGCCAATGTCGCTGATAACCTTTGCGCGGCTCGAAGCGAATGTCGCGCGGCGTCACCGTCGGTTTTACGGACGTGGCGATTGTCATTGGTCGATCCTACCGCTCACGCGGCGTGGACGATAGGGGAGGATTTCAAGGATTTCGCGTCGTTGTCGGCGACGTAGAACCAGGCCTCGCTGCGCATCTCGTCTTCATCGCTGCTCGCCACCGGGACCTCGCGGAAGCGGCAGTCGGTAACCTGACACAGTTCATCGTAGTCGTAGAAAATCACGCGGCCGTGGCGGGTCACGCCGAAGTTCTTCAGCAGCAGATCGCCCGCGAAGATATTGGAATGGGCCAGATCCCGGATCGACTGCCCGTAATCGAGCACGGCCCGGTTGGCGGCTTCTTCGGGTGCATCGCGCAGGAAGAGGTTGAGGGGCGCCATCCGCCGCTCGATGTACATATGATCAAAAATAAGATCTTCGCCCTCCGAATGCACGGTCTCGGCAGTTTCCGTCGCCAGCTCTTCGAGAAGCTCGGGTGAAAAACGCGCCTTGGGCAGGCGGATGCGTTTGAATTCCTGCGCATCGACCAGTCGACCCGCCCGGTCATGTTTGAAGACGAATCGATATTTGTCGAGCACGTCCTGGCGCAGCACATTCTTCACAGGAGGAAACCGGTCGCGAATCAGTTTGAACACCACATCGAGCGAAGGCAGCGTAAAGCACACCATAACGAGGCCGCGCTCGCCCGCCGCGTGCACGAACTGGTCGTCCGACTGTTCGAGGTGCTGGCTGATTTCGCGGAAGCGCTCGGTTTTGCCCTGTTTTGCCCGACCGAGCACGGTGAACAGTTCTGACAACGGTTTGCGCGGCAGCAGCTGGCGCAGAAACACGACGGCCTCGATCACTCGCTCGAGATCGACGTGGAAGTACGAGCGGGTGAAGCCGAAGACGACGCTGACATCGTCCTCATCGAGCATGGCGGCATCGATGAACAGCCCGCGTTCGGTATGCTGCAGGGCAATCACGAGCGGCAGGGTGTCTGCCTCGGTCGCCAGATGTCCAACGATGTAGGCTCGCGTGCTCTGGAAAAAAATTGGCTTGAGCACCCTGACGGTCAGCAGGCGAGGGCGGCTGGCGCTGTTGCCGAGGGCGGCCTCGATGTCCTGCACGGCGTGCTCGACGCTGCGATCGAAGTTAATCCAGGTACAACGCAGCTCCAGATCGCCGAGCAGATCCTCTAGCAGCAGTTGCAGATCACCCCGAAACTCGTACTCGATCACCTCCGGGTTGGCGCCGGCCCCCTCGAGGGGGTCGAGGTCATCGCCGGTGAATTCGAGTTCCGGCGCCACCCCGACGGTGCCGAGCATGCGCCGCGAAACGGAACTGAAAAACGTCCGCGCGAAAGCGGCATCGGGCAGCCCCGCGGTGCGGGAGTGGAAACGGTTGCGGATCCCGTGCCAGAGGGCGCGATCGTCCGCACGATCACCAAGTTGGGCGCGCATCGTCGCGACGAGCCGGTTGACCGACCTGTCATAAAGGTCGATGCGCTCCACGGCATCTTGCTGGCTTCCTTGCCAGTCCCGCGTTTCGAAGCGCGCCTTGGCCCGCCGGGTGATTGCGCGAAATTCGCCGTTGTAGGCGGCGAAGGCCGCAGCAATCCGCTGCGCGCTGCTTTCCAACAGGGCATCAGCGGACACTGCGGCCGGTGTCGTCAAAGATTACGGATCAGCGCGTCCGCAAACTCGCTGCACTTGACCTCGGTCGCCCCTTCCATCAGGCGAGCGAAATCGTAGGTGACGGTTTTTTGAGCGATGGTGCGGTCCATGGCCGTGATGATCGCATCCGCAGCCTCGGTCCAGCCCATGTAGCGCAACATCATCTCGCCGGACAGCAATACGGAGCCCGGGTTGACCTTGTCGAGGTTGGCGTATTTCGGTGCTGTGCCATGAGTGGCTTCGAATACTGCGTGGCCTGTGACGTAGTTGATGTTGGCGCCCGGCGCGATGCCGATGCCGCCCACTTGCGCGGCCAGTGCATCCGAGAGGTAGTCACCGTTGAGGTTGCAGGTGGCCAGCACATCGAACTCATCGGGACGGGTCAGGACTTGTTGCAGGGTGATGTCGGCGATGGCGTCCTTGATGATGATCTTGCCGGCTTTCTTGGCGGCATCCATCTCCGCATTCGCCGCCTTCTCACCTTCCGCGGCCTTGGTGCGTTCCCACTGCTCCCAGCCATAGGTCTGGCCCGGGAAGTCGCGCTCGGCGAGCGCATAGGACCAGTTGCGGAAGGCGCCTTCGGTGAATTTTTGGATGTTGCCCTTGTGGACGATGGTCACGCTCTTGCGCTGGTTGGCGATCGCGTACTCGACGGCAGCGCGGAACAATCGCTCGGTGCCTTCCTGGGACACCGGCTTGATGCCGATACCCGAGGTCTCCGGGAAGCGGATCTTGGCGTAGGCCTTGGGGAAGTTTTCTTTGAACAAGGCTTTGAAACGGCGATTTTCTTCACTGCCGAGTTCGAATTCGATGCCGGCGTAGATGTCCTCGGTGTTCTCGCGGAAGATCACCATGTCGACCTTCTCGGGTGCCTTGACCGGTGAGGGCACGCCCTTGAACCAGCGCACGGGGCGCAGGCACACATAGAGATCGAGCAACTGCCGCAACGCCACGTTCAGCGAGCGGATGCCACCGCCCACGGGCGTGGTCAGCGGTCCTTTGATCGACACCAGGTATTCGCGACAGGCTGCGACCGTTTCGTCGGGCAGCCAAGTGTTGAAGAGCTTGTTGGATTTTTCGCCGGCGTACACCTCAAGCCAATGGATCTTGCGCTGGCCGCCGTAGCACTTGGCAACCGCGGCATCGAGAACGCGTACGCTCGCCCGCCAGATGTCGGGGCCGGTGCCGTCTCCTTCGATGAACGGCACGATGGGATTGTTCGGGACGCTGAGTTTGCCGTCCTTGATGCTGATCTTTGCGCCGCCCGCGGGCGGCGTAAGAGTGACTTTTGCAGCCGTCGTCATGATGTTGTGTGCTCCTTCGCTGTAACACGCGGCCTATGTGACCCCACTGCCGTCGTGTGGCGCGGATTTTATCACGCCACCGGCATCGAATGGCCGCGCCGCAGTAGAATGAGCAGATGAATACGCCACTCGACTCGACGCCCGCTGCCGATGGTTTTCGGATGCCGGCCGAGTACGAACCGCATCGTGGATGCTGGATGCTGTGGCCACGGCGCCCGGATAACTGGCGAGAACAGGCGGTTCCGGCGCAGCAGGCGTTTGCCGCCGTCGTCAAGGCGATTGCGCAATTCGAGCCCGTCACCGTGGGCGTGCACCCGGCCGCGTTTGAGCAGGCCCGACGCGCCGTGGAGCCGAGAGTGCGGGTGGTGCGACTCGACAGCGACGATGCCTGGATGCGTGATGTCGGTCCGACCTGTGTGGTTCGGGGCGCTGACGTGCGCGGCGTCGACTGGCACTTCAATGCCTGGGGCGGCCTTTCGGGCGGGCTGTATTTCCCGTGGGATCGCGACGAGCTCGTGGCGCGTCGCGTGCTCGAGAGGGAGGGGATGGCGCGTTACCGTGCCCCCATGGTGTGCGAGGGTGGGGCGATCCACACTGACGGCGAGGGCACGTTGCTCGTCACGGAGCAATGTCTGCTGAACCCCAACCGAAACCCCGGGCTGGGGCGTCGGCAGGTCGAGCTGCTGCTCAAGGCCTACACGGGTACCGAAACGGTGATCTGGTTGGGTCAAGGCGTCTTCAATGACGAGACCGACGGTCACATCGACAATCTCGCGTGCTTCGTGGCGCCGGGCGAAGTTGCACTCGGCTGGACGGATGATCGCCGCGATCCGCAGTGGGCCATCTCGCGCGATGCCTTCGAGCGTCTTCAGGCTGCCCGAGATGCGCGGGGCCGGCGCTTGCGCATTCACAAAATTCCCATGCCGGGACCGCTCTACATGACCTCGAGTGAGGCGGCCGGTGTGCTGCCGACGCCGGGTGCCAAGCCAAGACGCGCCGGGGAGCGGTTGGCCGCAAGCTACGTCAACTTCTACATCGCCAACGGCGGCGTGGTGGTGCCGCTGCTTGACCCGGCGCTCGATCGCCGCGTGCTCGAACTCGTGCAGCGGCTTTTCCCGCAGCGGCGCGTCGTCGGCGTGGCGGCACGCGAAATCCTGCTGGGCGGAGGCAATATCCATTGCATCACGCAACAAATTCCGCGCGGAGATGTTCGTGGCCGTCGTCGAGCGCAGTGAGCTCGTCGCTGCGCTGCGGCTGACACCCGGGCGATCTCCCGGCCTGCGAGATGCGGCCGCGGGGCACTGCTTTGGCTGGGAGCGGCTGGCCGCCGAACGAGCCACGCAGGAAAATCTGCAACGGCTGCACGAGTTGCAGAACAAGCTTTATGCCGATCGCCGTTATGCGGTTTTGATCGTACTGCAGGCGTTCGATGGCGGTGGCAAGGACAGCACCATCCGCCGTGTCTTCGGCGCTTTCAATCCGCAGGGTTGCAACGTGGTGGCGTTCAAGCCGCCGTCGCTGGAAGAGCAGGCCCACGATTTTCTCTGGCGAGTACATCAGCATGCGCCGGCCAAGGGTTCTGTCGCGATCTTCAATCGATCGCATTACGAGGATGTGCTCGTGCCGGTGGTCGAGCGGTCGATCGATGAGCGCGTCGCGCGGCAACGCTATGCGGCGATCAATGATTTCGAGCGGCTGCTCACCGACAACGCCACGCGGGTGGTAAAGATTTTCCTGCAGATCAGTCGCGCCGAGCAGAAACGCCGTTTTGAGGAGCGCCGCACTCACCCGGAAAAGCGCTGGAAGCTTGATCTGGCGGATCTTGCCAAGCGGCGCCAGTGGAGCGCGTATCACAGGGCGTATTCGGCTGCATTCTCGGCCTGCGGCACGGCCGCAGCGCCATGGTACGTCGTGCCGGCGGATCGTCGCTGGTTCCGCGATCTTGCGGTGTCACAAATTGTGCGAGCGCAGTTCGAGCAGCTGCGGCTGCGCTGGCCGGTGCTCGATCCGCGGCTCGCGCGCGCCGTGCTGCGCTGAATCAGCGGCTGCGCCAGTCGACGCCAACGAAGCCGCTGCGGCCGCGGGCTGGGAAATAGCGCCACTCTCCCTGGGCGAAATCCGCCCGATCGGCGTAGCGGGTGTTCGCGAGGTTGTCGATCTCGGCGGTGAGTCGCCAACGTGGTGAGGCCTGCCAGGCTCCGCGCAGCCGCAGCACCTCGTGGCCAGGTTGGATGCGCGTGTTGGCCGCATCGGCGGCGTAGCGGCCGGTGTGACGCCACTCGATCGTCAGCGTGGTGCGGGGATCAGGCCGCCACTCGGCCTCGAGCTGGTGCAGGTGCCTCGGCGCCGTGTCGATGTCGCGCCCCGAAATGATCGTTTCGCCGCCTTCGATCTGACGCGAGAAGTCGTAGCGGTGCCTTGCGTAGGTGCCACTCGCGGCGAGCGTCAGCGGGCCGATCGGTACCTGCCATGCGTATTCAAAGCCCTCGTGGCGAGTACGACCACCGATCACGTTGAAGCCGTTGGCATCGCGCAAAATGACGTTGCGCTTGCGCTGCGTAAACAGTGCGAGCGAGCCGTGTCGCGCGTGACGCCAACCCAACTCCACCGCCTGCATTTGCTCGCGTTCGAGTTCCGCCACGCTCTGGTTGCGTTGCAGGCGGTAGAGCTCGGTGATTTCGGGTGGCCGAAAGCCCTCATTGACGAGCAGATAGAGGCTCGAATCGGCTGTGCTCCGCCAGAGCACTTCAATCTGCGGCGCCAGATTGTCGAAGCGGTCGCTGCGATCGGCAGGCCGACTGTAAAGACAGCCACCCGGGCAGGGTGTGCCGTCCTCGGCCGTATTGCCATCGCGCATGCGATTGTCGTAGCGATAGCGGATGCGGTCCAGGCGTGCGCCTGCGCGCCACTGCCACCGACCGTGCTCGAGTTGCAGCCGCCCATGCACCCCAACTCCGAGCACGCTGGTGTCGTAGTCGTAGTGGCGACCCGCAGGGCGAATCGCCCGCGCGGCGGCAGAGCCCTCCGTGGTGGGCAGAGCCTGCGATTGCTGCAATGAGGTATCTGCCCATTCGGCATCCGCGCCGAGGCGCCATTGAAGATCCGCCAAAAAATTCATCGGACGTTCGCGGGCCCAGCTCAGTGCGAGGCTCGTCTGCGAGTTCTGCTCGAGCGGTTTGCCGAGCAGGAAATGCTGCAGAAAACGCATCGAGGAATGCCGTAGCACGCCACCCTGTTCGTCGAGGCAGCCGACGCAGGGGCTGCGTGTCCAGCGCGCGCTGAGGCGCGCGCTGTCTGCGTTGCGGAAGGCCTCGGGGTTCGGGTTGGAGCGGCGCAATACCGGGTCACGGTACGCGTTTTCGCCGCGCACGAAACCCGCCGTATCCTGATCGAGCCGGGTCGCGGCCGCACGCCAGCGCAGTTCGCCCGCGGCCCAGGGTGTTTCGTGCACGGCGTTGAGTTTGAGCTCGCTGACCGCCGAGTCGACGCGGAACCCGTCGTCATGGCGCCATGTGCCGTAAAGGCCGCTGCGGCCGTCACCCAGTTCGCCGGCAACATTGACGAACCCGTCGACGCCGCCGACGAGGCTTGCTCGCGCGCCCTGCAAGGCTGCCGCCGAGGGACTGATGACGTGCAGCGTGCCATGCACGGCGTTGGCGCCGTAGACGCTCGAGCCTGGGCCGCGCACCACTTCAATCGCCGCGGCTTGTGAGGTGTTGCTCTCGAAGAGTTCATTGACGTTGCAGAATCCGGTCGGGCGTAGCGGAAAGCCATCCTCGAGCATCGCGAAGGCACCGCAGGCGCCCGCTCCGGTGAGTACGGGCGAGCGGATCGCGAGCAGGCTTTCTTGCCCGCTGCCGCGTTGTACCCACACTCCCGGGATGCGGTTGAGTGCTTCGGCATGGTGGCCAAGGTCAAGGCGCCCCATGGCGCCGGGCTCGAGCCGCGTGATGCTGGCGGCAACGCTTTGGAGTGGCGCGGCGCGGCGCTGGGCGGTGACCACGACCTCCTGCAACACCTGTGTTGCGGGCTCAGCGGGCGCGGCACCCAGCGCGAGGCCCGCGATCAAGATGCATAGCGGCCCGATCGGCCAAGTCAGCCAGGTGGGCCGGTTCGGCCGGCTTGACGCGGGGAGGGTCCGTCCATGATGCATGGGCGGATTATCGTTCAGGCCAGCCATGCCCGGCACGCTTCGCCGCAAGCTGATCTGCGTGGCAGCAAACGCCCCGCTCGCTGCTATCCTTGCAATCGTGCGAATCGCCCTCTGCCTCAGCGTCATCCTCGGCCTGCTCGCTGCCGATGTGGTCGGTGCGATGGACGCTGCGCGGCCACGGGTCGGGCTCGTGCTCTCGGGCGGCGGTGCTCGCGGCGGCGCGCATGTCGGCGTCTTGAAAGTGCTGGAGGCCGAGCGCATCCCGATCGATGCGATCGCGGGCACCAGCATGGGCGCGGTCGTCGGCGGCTTGTATGCCAGCGGCTTGTCGGCGAGCGAGATCGCCACGCTCATCGAATCACGCGAGTGGCGCGAGGCCTTCCGCGAACCGGCACCTCGGGATCGCTTGAGCTTTCGCCGCAAGGCCGAGGATCAGAACTTTCTCGTGAAGTTTCCGGTCGGACTCAACGCGGGCAGTTTCCGCCTGCCGAAGAGCCTGATTTCTGGCCAGCGCATCAATCAGGTTCTGCGCAAGGCGACCTTGCCGGTGGCGACCGTGACTGATTTCGACGCGTTGCCCACACCGTTTCGTGCCGTGGCCACCGACCTCGAGAGCGGCGAAGCGGTAGAACTCAATCAGGGCGATCTCGTCACGGCGCTGCGGGCGAGTCTGGCGGCGCCCGGCGTGTTCGAGCCCGTAGAGGTCGAGGGCAAGTTACTCGTCGATGGCGGGCTTGCCAACAACTTGCCCGTGGATGTCGCGCGGGCGATGGGCGTCGACATTCTGATCGTAGTGGATGTGGGCTTCCCGCTACGCAAGCGCGATTCGCTCGATTCGGTGGCGACCATCTCCAACCAGATGCTGTCGATCCTCATCCGACGCGGTAGTGACGCACAGCGCCGAACGCTCTCGCCACGCGACATTCTGCTGGCGCCGGACCTTGGAGAAGCGTCGAGTTTCGACTTCGAAGTGTTTGCGCGTGCGGCAGTCGAGGGTGAGGCCACAGCGAGTGCGGCTCTCGAGCGCCTGCGGCCGCTTGCCGTCGCCTCGGACGACTATGTCGCGTATGTGGCGGGCCGCAAGGCTCGTCATTCGGCGCCCTCCGAGGTCAAAGATGTGCGCGTCGCGGCCGACTCGCAGCGATATTCCCGCTTGATCAAGGCCGCGTTCGAGTTGGACCCGGGCACCCTCAACGTCTCATCGACCGGCGAGCAGGCCGCGGCGTTCGATGATGCGTTGACCACCCTGTACGGCCGCGGCAATTTCGAACGCGTCGACTATCGGGTGTTGCCGCTCGCCGATTCGACGATCGAGGTTTCGGCCAAGCGAAATTCGTGGGGACCGAACTATGTGCGCTTCGGACTCAGCCTCCAGGACGATTTCAGCGGCAACTCCAGTTACAACGCGGCGGCCCGGTTCGTGCTCGCGGACATCGGCTCGCTTGCCGCGGAGTGGGTGTGGGATTTCCAGATCGGCTCCGAGCCGAAAGTCGCCACGCAATGGTATGTGCCGTTCGGCGATACGGCGCGCTGGTTCGTCATGCCGGAGGCACGATTCGATGCGCGCAACGTACCGGTACTCGCCGATGATCGGCGGATCGCCGAATACCGCTTGCGTACGACGGAGTACGGCATCGACATCGGCCGCGAAATCGGCAACGTGGCGGAGGCGAGGGTGGGTGTGCGGCGCGTCACCGGCCACACGCGACTGCGACTCGGCAATCCGGTGCCCGGCACAGAGACCGATTTTGATGTTCGCGAATGGTTCGGTCGATTTTCGTACGACGCGCTCGACAACCGCAATTTTCCGCGGCGCGGCCAGTACCTGCTCGCCGAGTGGCGCGGTGAGCGCACCGACCTTGGCTCGGACGGCACGGCGGATCTGCTGAGTGTCGATGGGTTGATCGCCCGCTCTCGCGGGCGTGACACGGGCGTGGCGTGGGTGTCATTCGGCACCAGTGCCGATTCACAATCCGGCAGTGTTCGTGCGTTGTTCCCGCTTGGCGGCTTCCTGAATCTCTCTGGACTCGCACCCGATTCGATCTCGGGTCGCCATTTTGCGATTGCGCGGCTGATGTATTACCGACAGATCGGTCGAGGCGGCGAAGGCTTTCTCAATGTGCCGGCCTACGCCGGGTTGTCGCTTGAGGCCGGCAACGTCTGGGATCGTCGCAGCGCCATCAGCTTGGGCTCGGCACGAAAGCAGGGCAGCGTGTTTTTCGGTTTCGACACCCTGTTCGGTCCCGTGTATCTCGGCACCGGCTTCGGCGAGGATCGGACGGCGTTCTATCTTTTTCTCGGCCGGACGTTCTGAACTCTTTCGTAGACGAGTGCCGGGCGATCGCCGGGCCTCGAAAACTCATGCTTGCGGCTCATCTCGAGCAGCGCCGCATCGCGCTCCTCAGTGCTCGCAAACCAATGGGTGCGGCTCCAATCGGCGCCGAGCAGCGTTCGAAACGGATCTTCCGGGCGTAACGAGACCCGTACGCCGAAGGCGCGCTCCGAGTCGTCGGGCGCGACGCGAAGGTTATGGGCATGACACACACTCATGCACGTAGGGTAACCCAAACCCCACCGCAACTTGAACTTGCCGAGCGTGGACGACAGACTTGCCACATGGCCCTATTTAAACGAAAAAGCGAACTCGTCAGTGCGGCGGACGCCTTGCCCGGACGCACCAAACCCATGCCCATCCCCGCGGCACATTTCGTCAACGGCGCGCCGCTGCGTCCGCCGTTTGCGCCCGGAATCGTCGAGGCCGTATTCGGCATGGGCTGCTTCTGGGGGGCGGAGCGCTTGTTCTGGCAGATGCCCGGCGTGGTGTCGACAGCGGTCGGTTATGCGGGCGGCTATACGCCGAATCCCACGTATGAAGAGGTGTGCTCGGGTCAAACGGGCCACGCGGAGGTGGTGCGAGTCTTTTTTGATCCTGCGGTGGTCAGCTACGCAACACTGCTGCGGGCCTTCTGGGAGCGACATGACCCCACTCAGGGTATGCGTCAGGGCAACGATCTCGGCACGCAATACCGTTCGGTGATCTACTGCAGCTCAGCGGAGCAACTCGAGGAGGCCGAACGCAGTCGCGTGCGCTACCACGCGCAGTTACAGGCCAGCGGGTTCGGGGGCATCACCACCGATGTGCGCGCTGCGCCGGAGTTCTACTATGCCGAAGACTACCACCAGCAATATCTCGCCAAGAATCCGGCGGGCTACTGCGGGCTCGGCGGCACGGGAGTGTCCTGCCCGCTTTAAGTTGCTGCGCCGATGATTTCTGATCCGCTTGCGGCAGTGCTTTTGTTACTGGCGGCGGCCGTCGTGCCGCAGCGCGGCACGGCTGGTTAGATCAGATCAGCTCAGCGCGGCAGCGCCCCGCAAGGATTCACGCAAGGCTTCCACGGCATCGCGAATCTCACGCTCGCTCGAAATGAACGGCGGCGCCAGGGCCAGCGTCTCGCCCGTAAAGCGCAACATCAGGCCGCGATTGAGCGCCTGCTCGAACACCTGGAAGGCTCGCAGCGCCGGTTTGCCGGGGACTGCGGCCACATCGACAGCGGCGGCAAGGCCGAGATTGCGAATGTCGGTGACCAGCGGTTCACCGCGCAGGCTGTGGACAGCATCTTCGAGCACCGGGGCCAGCGCGGCAGCCCGTCCGATGAGTCCGCTGCCCGCTGCGCCGCCCGTGGGAGCGAGCTCATCCAGCGTGGCGTGCGCTGCGGCGATGCCCAGCGGGTGTCCGGAGTAGGTGTAGCCGTGAAAGAACTCGATGAGGTGCTCCGGTCCGCATTGTTGACGGCCTTGGCGAAAGTGATCATGTCCGGCTTGACGCCAAAGAAATCAGCGGCGAACGGCGTGCCAAGACGACCGAAGCCCGTGATGACCTCGTCAAAGATCAGCAGGATGCCGTGTTTGCTGCAGATCTCGCGCAGGCGGGCGAGATAGCCTTTGGGCGGGACGATCACGCCGGTCGAGCCCTGCATCGGCTCGACGATGACTGCGGCGATATTGCTGGCATCGTGCAGTGCCACGATCCGTTCGAGTTCGTCCGCCAGATGCAGGCCCCACTCGGGTTGGCCGCGCGAGTAGCCCATCTTGCTGGTGTCGAAGGTGTGCGGCAGATGGTCGACGCCTGGGATCATCAGCGGCGCGAACATCTTGCGGTTGGCCGGAATGCCGCCCACCGAAATGCCGCCCATGCCGACGCCATGATAGGCGCGCTCGCGGCCGATAATGCGCGTGCGTGAGGCATCGCCACGCGCGCGATGGTAGGCGACGGCAACCTTGAGGGCGGTATCGACGGCCTCTGAGCCGGAATTGACGAAGAACACGCGATCACGCGGCCGGCCGGCCAATTTGACCAGTCGGCTGGCCAAAGAAAACGCGGCGGGGTGACCCATCTGGAAGCTCGGCGCGAAGTCGAGTGTGGCGACCTGCTGTTGCACGGCCTTCACGACGCCCGCTGGTGAATGTCCGAGCGGGCAGCACCACAATCCGGACAGCCCGTCGAATACCCTGCGGCCATCGACCAGCGAATAGTAGGCGCCCGAGGCTGATTCGATGAGCCGCGGATGGGCTTTGAAGTAGCGGTTGTGGGTGAAGGGCATCCACCAGGAGCGCAGCGCGTCTTCGCCGCTCTCGGCGATCATCGAGGGTGAGGCGTTCATCGACGCAACTCCGTGGCAAGTGAGGTGGCGAGGTATTCGATGCTGTTCGGGCTGACTCCGGCCACGTTGATGCGTGCATCCGGTGTCATGTAGATGTGGTGCTGATCGCGCACGCGCGCGACTTGCTCCGGCGACAAAGGCAGACGCGAGAACATCCCGCGCTGTTGCTTGATCCAGCCGAAGTCCGTGTCCGTGGCTGCGCTCAGCTTGTCGGCAAGCAGGCTCCGCAGCCCGTTGATCCGTTGCGCCATGTGGGTGAGTTCGACCATCCAGTCCTGGCGCAATTCCGGCTGGGACAGCACACGATCGACGATGGCGGCACCGAGGTCGGGGGGCATGGACCACAGTGTGCGTGCGGCACGCCCGAGGTGGCCCGTGACGATGCCGGCTTGCGTTGAGCCATTACACAGCACCGCCAACAGGCCCGTACGTTCGCGGTAGATACCGAAGTTCTTCGAGCAGGATACGGCGATCAGCAGTTCCGGTACCGCTTTGGCGATGAGCCTCACCGAGGCCGCATCGCGATCGAGGTCCTCGCCGAGTCCGTGATACGCCATATCGAGAAAGGGGATTAAACGGCGTCGCGCGAGCACTTCGGCCACGGCGGCCCACTGCGTCGGGTCGAGATCTTGCCCCGTCGGGTTGTGACAGCAGGCATGCAGCAGCACGACATCACCCTCGGGCAGCGCGCCGAGCTTCTGGATCATCCCCTCGAAGTCGAGCGCATTGCGCTCGGCCGAATAGTACGGGTAAGTCGCGAGCTTCAATCCCGCACCGCCCAGCAAGGGAATGTGATTGGCCCAGGTGGGATCGCTAACGTGGACGGTGGATCCCGGACGGGCGAGTTGCAGCAGGCTTGCGCCGAGACGCAGCGCGCCGCTACCACCCGGTGCTTGGGCCAGCGCGAGTTCGCCGCGGCGACCCGCAAGGTCAGAGCCCAGAGTGAGCTCGGCGACTTGGGCATTGAACCCCGGGTGACCCACCGGGCTCAGGTAGGCCTTGGTGGTCTGGGCGGCGAGCAACTCCTGCTCGGCGCGCTTCACCGCGCGAGGGATGGGCGTTTTACCCGCTTCGTCCTTGTACACGCCCACGCCAAGGTCGATCTTCAGCGGCGAGGTGTCCTTTTGAAAGGCGGCGCTGACGCCGAGGATCGGGTCTGGGGGAACGGGACTGAGCGTTTCGAGCATGAGAGGCCTGCGATCAATGGGGCGGATGAACGCCCGGCATTATCGCAGTCCGCGCTCCGGTGCGCGACCCGCGGGGAAAAAGAACTTGCGCACGGTCAACCTGAGGTTGCGGCCGAGTGGGTCGAGCAGGTCCGGTTGGAAATTAATGGGCGTGCTGCCATCGGCACTACGAACTTGTTGCTTGTCGTCGAACACGTTGTTCACCAACAGCGACACCCGGACGCCGCGCATCCATGCCTGTTCACGGGCCAAGGGTTGCAGACCGAGATCCGCAAACAGCCTTAGGTTGACGGTGGTGAACTCGGCGAACTCGAGGTCGCTGCGGGCACTGCGAGCGCGAGCCGCGTCCCGCCATTGCACGATCAACCGGCCGCCGAAACCGTTGCGCGCGCCACCGAACTGTAGTTCCCATTCCTGTCTCGGCAGTGCGCTCGACTCGTTCAGTACGTCACCCGCCAACAAGTCGAGTGGCCGTTGGCCGGTGGACAGCCTTGCCGTGTCGCTGAGGCGCAGTGTGTGGGCGAGCGACAGCTGCAGATTGCCGCGTCGCGCGAACCCCATCATGCGTGCGCCCATGGCGTCCATCCGTGCACGGCGCGCCGCCTCATCGACAGGTCCGGTTGGCGTGCCTGCAGGGCGTTGCCCCCGATTGCCGAACGGAGCCTCCGGCTGCGGGCCCCAGGGCAGGCTGAAACTCACGGTGGTGCGCAGGTCTTCGCGGTGCCGCTCGGGCAGGTTGACCGGGCGCGAATCGACGGCCAGTAAACGACCCGTCGCATCGCGTACGAAACGCTCCGGAAAGGCGGCTGCGACCTCCGCCGTGGCCTGAGGCAGATTGCTCAGGGCATCTTTTAAGGTTGAGCGGAGGTACGTGGAGGTGACGGTGACGTCGCGCTCGTCGAACGGGCGCAGCGTCACGGCGAACTTGCTCACTTCGCGGCGATCCGCGCGCAGCAGCGGGTTGCCGCCGTCGATCACGGCGACCTGCACGGTCTCGCCGCGCAGGTAATCAAACACGCGGACGCCGGGCGTGGTGATCACGGGCGCGGCCAGCTGCCGCGTCTCCGGTGCACCGTCCTCGATCGAATGCGAGGCCAGAAACCGCAGGCGATCCAACGGCGCCCAACTGAGTCCCGCGCCGAGCGTGTCCTGCGCTGCGAAGTCCGAGAGCCACTCGCGCGCCGCATTGACGTTAAGCGAGAGGTTGCCAAGCCGCGGCGAATCGGCACGACGCGTCAGCGGCACATCGAGGCTCGCGCGAAGATCCTGCCGATCACGGGTGAGCTCGGTGACGCGATCGACCCCAGCCCGGGTTGAGCGCGCGGTGAGGCTCTGCGTATCGAGACCGAGGCGGGCGTTGAGCAGTGCCTCGCCCGCCGGCAGCGTGAACGCCGTCCCGGTCATGAGCAGTTCGCCCGACAGTTCGTCATTTCGTTGCCGCGAGGTGCTGCCCCCTTCGATACGGGTGAGCGTGGTCACGTCGCGTCGATCCGCATTGGCGATTGCCGACCAGCGCCAGCCTTGCACAGCGCCGTTGACGAGACCACCGAGATGCAGATCCTGTGTCTCGGCGGTGCGGCGAATGACTTGCGCGACGGGTTCAGGAGACAGCCCGAGCAATGAATCGCGCTCCGCTGCATCCAGCGTGGCATTCACCGTGACCGTCAGTCCTTCGCGCAGCGGTTTCGCCCACACCGCATTGGCGCTCCATTGCTCGACGGTCGGCAGCAGCGTTCGACTCGACCCTGCTGCTGCGACACCCGGTGCTGTCGCCACTTGCTGCACGTTGCGTTCGCTCTCTCGCAGATCGTCCGCCTGTTGCAGCTTCAGATCGAGTTGCAGCCGATCGTCACGCTGCACACGCAGCAGCCCACCCGCGAGATCTACGCCATCACGGCCGCC
>RGWK01000200.1 GCA_010029775.1 Gammaproteobacteria bacterium | reverse complement strand
ATCGGCATCTTCACGTACGCGACTTCGCTTCAGCCGTATCTGCTGCAGGTCAACATCGGCGTACCCGCCGAGCAGCGCGGGCAGATTTCGGGCGATCTGCAGTTCTGGGCTGAAATCATCACGCTGCTTACGGTCGGCTTGTTCGGTGCCTGGTCCGATCGGGTCGGTCGGCGCATCGTGTATGTGGTGGGCTTTCTAATCACGGGGTTGGCCTATGCTGCCTATCCGTTTGCCAACGATGTTAACCAGTTGCTCATCTATCGACTCATCTACGCCGTTGGCGTGGCGGCACTCGGTGGCATGTTGGCCACCGTGCTTGCCGACTATCCGGTCGATGCGGATCGTGGCAAGTTGACCGGGCTGTCGTTCGTCCTCAATGCCTTGGGCGCAGCGCTGTTTCTCGTCTTCCTCGTCAAACTCCCGCAGATCTATCAAGGGTTCGGGGCCACGGAAACCGAAGCGGGTCGTTTCGCGTATCTGACAGCGGCCGCAGTATGCGTGTTCAGTGCACTCGTCATGTTGGCGCTTAAACCCGGCAAGCCGGATCAGGTCACCGAGCGAGTCCCGCTCGCTACCTTGATTCGCCAGGGTATCGCGGCGGGTAAGCAGCCGCGGATCGCGCTGGCCTATGCCGCATCATTCACGGCCCGCGCGGATCTTGTGATCGTCGCCTTGTTCCTGTCGCTATGGGTGCAACTCGCGGCCACGGCGGATGGGTTGGGTGCTGCGGACGCGCTTGCTTTGCAAGGGGCTTTGTTTGGCATCGTGCAAGGCTGCGCGATGTTGTGGGCGCCGCTGTTTGGCTGGTTGGCCGACAAGATCGACCGTGTCACGCTCGTCATCATTGCCACGCTGCTCGCCATCGTCGGCTACGGTTGGATGGGATTGACGCCGGATCCTGCGGCAGGCGGCGTCGCTTTTGGCGCAGCAGCCATGCTGGGTATCGGGCAGATCAGCGGCATTCTGGCTTCGCAGGTATTGATCGCACAGGAAGCGCCGGGGCCGATACGCGGCGCGGTCATCGGCATGGTTGGTTTCTTTGGGGCGCTCGGCATCCTCATCATTTCCAAAGTGGGTGGCGTGGCGTTCGATCTGTGGCGCCCGGGTGCGCCGTTCATCCTCATGGCGGGGGCTAACGTGGTGTTGCTGGCGATGGCGTTCTGGGTCAAGGGCAAGTCACCGGCAGCACGCGCATGAGCCTTACGCAGTCACCGTTTGTTACCGGCCTAATGCTCGGTCTGGCGCTTTGGGGTGTTCAGCAATCCTTGGCCGCGGAGTCCACGGCACCGCGTGCGGCGATCGTTGCACAGTGGAGTGGTGAATACCGCAGCGAGACTCTGAGCGACGGCACCGTGCAGGGCAGCGAGCGATTCACGCTGACGCGTCATCCGGATGGGTCGCGTAGCCTGCAGATGCTCGCGGATTTGCGCAGCCGTGGCTCTTGGTTCAACGTCTATCTGCACGTCGATGCCAACTTTCGCCCGTCCACGGCATTTGCTACCTATTGGACGGCGGGTGTGCTGAAGGGCTCCGGACACTTTGAGATCGAGGGTGACGCCCTACGGGCCACAAGCCGGGGCCCGGCGAGCGGCTCGCAAACGCGGGCGACGGCGGTGCCGGCTCGGTTTTCACTGGGGGCGCATCCGGTGTCGGCGGATGGCTGGCATACGGCACATTACGACCGGGCGGCACGCGGCGTACAAACGCTCAATCTGTACAGTGTCGATGCGGGTGCCGATATCACCAAGCCGGTGCTCGGTACGCTGCTACCGTTGTCGGTGGAGTACCTCGGCGATGAGCGTGTGACGGTTCCCGCCGGAACTTTCGATGCGCAGCGGTTCCGGCTAGCGGGCCTCAACGATCTTTGGGTCTACGGACCCGATCGATTGGTGGTGAAGTCGGAGTTGCCGCGTCGCGGCATCCGCTACGTGCTAGTCGCGCTTGCCCGCGAAGGAGAGGCGATCGAGCAGACCGAGCAGCAGCGCTGACAGGACGAAGGTCATGTGCAGCACGACGTACCAGAGGATTTTGTCGTTCGGGATGGTCTTGACGTCCATGAACACCTTCAGCAGATGAATGGACGAGATGGCGACGATCGAGGCTGCCACCTTGAGTTTCAACGTGCCGGCATCGAGCTTGCCGAGCCAGCCGAGTTTCTCGCCTTCCTGAGCGACATCGATTCGCGAGACGAAATTCTCGTAGCCTGAAAACATCACCATGACGATCAAGCTGCCCACCAGCACGATGTCGATGAGCGTGAGGACGATGAGCACGAGCTGATCTTCGCCGAGGGTGCCAATGGTCGCGACGACATGCACCGCTTCCTGGAAAAACTTGATGCCGAGGGCCAGTAGCGCCAGAGACAAACCGATGTACATCGGCGCCAGCAACCAGCGACAGGCGAACAGCAGACGCTCTAGGGACTTCTCAATCATGGCAGGATTTTAGCCCAGCTCGTGGGCGCGGCGCAGCCTCAAAAAAGTCGGTCACGGCATCTCAAGGGCGAAAATCCTCACAGGCGAGGCCCCGGTAGCCAGCGAGCGCTCCTCCACGAACTGCAGCCCGAGTTTGCCGAGCACATGTATGGAGCGGACGTTATTCGGGGAGGTGATGCCGAGGACGGTGGACAGACCGAGTCGCCTTTTCCCATCCTCGATGGCCGCTTGGGCTGCTTCGGTGACGTAACCGGCATTCCAGAATTGCGGCAGCAGTGCGAAGCCGATGTCGACATGCGGCAGGGTGTCGCGGCGAACGAGTCCGCACATACCAAGAGTCGTCGCCGCATCGCGCAGGCGTACTTTCAATAACCCATGGCCATGCTGTCGATAACTGCTCATCGGGCCTTCGCGCAGATACCGCTCGGCATCCGCTGTTGTGCGCACACCGCGATCCCCAATGAATTCGATGAATGAGGGTTGGTTCAGTAACTCGACGATGAACTCGGCATCGTGCAGGGCGAACTCCTCAAGCACGAGCCGGGTCGTCTCGATGCGAATCGGCACAGTGCCGGCGTTCATCATGCGCCAGGCGGTCGATACTTACCGAGCAGCGCGTCCCAGCGGCTCTCGATGCGCTTAAACGCCTCGGGAGCCAGGCGCTCGAGTTCCGTGCGATTCAGGGCCTGATACTCGGCAGGACCGCCTTCCTGCGGCCATTGGCGCGTGGCATCGATCACCACCTTCGAGGTCATCGGTCGCTTAGTCAGCGAGGGATCGAGTGGCATGCCGCGCGATTCGGGAATGATGGCGGTCGCGGGCGCGGGTTGCCAGCGCGAACCGAGTGTATGCATCACGGCCGTGCGGTCGAGGACCTCGATGTCATCGTCGACGATCACAATGACTTTAGCGATGCCGACAATCTGCGCGATGCGCTTGCCGATCTCGAGTGCCTCGCCAGGCTTCTGCTTCTTGATGCTGACAAAGCACAGTCCCGTGGCCTCCACGGGTGTATGCAACATCTTGATGTTGGGCACGAAACGCTTGAGCGACGAGAGAGCGATTTGCTCGAGTGGTGCGGTCGGAAAGCCGCGAGTGACCCCGGTGTACTGATTGACGAACCAGGGATTGCGGCGGTGTGTGACGGCGGTGACATTCATCCAGAAGTTGGCGGCCTTGCGCGCACCCATATAGCCGTACATTTCGCCGAACGGCCCCTCCGGCAACATGCCCTGATCGAGCGGCACCTCGCCTTCGATGATCATTTCCGAAGTGGCGGGCACGAGATGCTCGTTGGTCTCACTGCGCACGACGCGCAGTGGCCGTCCGCGGATCGCCGAGACCACTTCGAGTTCGTCAGCCTTGGCGCGGTTGAGTTTGGAGCTCGAGACGACCCAGGTCACTGGATCTTGGCCAAGCGCGATCGATACCCTGACGGAACTTTCGCCACGTTCCTTGGCTTTCATGAAGGCCTGCCACGCGCCCTGGCCCTCTTCAGGGTTGATGCCGAGCAACCGAGGTCCCTTGATCTCGCAGCGATACGTGCCGAAGTTCTTGCCGAGTTCCCGATCGTTGGTGAACACCGATCCCGTGTTCACGTAGCGTCCGGAGTCGGCGGGGTTCGACTGCATGAAGGCAAATTTCGTCAGATCGATCTGTTCGCCGCGGAGCACCACCTCCTTGCAGGGGGCTGCAGCCCGCGCGACTTCGGCAAACGGTGCGGTCGGAAAGGCGCCGCCCTGACCTTTTTTCAGGAACTCGTCGACGCGCGCGAGCGCCTTGTAATACGTGGCCACATGATCGCCGGCCACCGGCGGCAGGCCGAAGCTCAGGCACTCGGTATCCCAATGGCCGAAGTGGTTGGTGATGATCGGGCCTTTGTACC
>RGWK01000199.1 GCA_010029775.1 Gammaproteobacteria bacterium | reverse complement strand
ACGAGTCCGCCCGCCAGCACGCCGCGTTCCTCGGTCTTGAGATAACTCGCGGCGGTCGCGAATGTGCCGCAGTGCGCCTTGGCATCACGCACCAGCACGCAGGCCACCTCGTAGGGCAAGTAGCCCCATTTGTGCAGATCAAACGCAAGCGAATCAGCGCGCGATTGACCCTGGAACAGCGGTCGCAGCGTCGGCGAGAGCACTCCGAGCGAGCCGACGGCGCCATCCACGTGAAACCACAGTCCTTCCTCCTGCGCGAGATCAGCGATGGCATCGAGATCATCGATCGCCCCGGTGTTGATCGATCCTGCGGTCCCAAGCACGCAAATCGGGCGCAGGCCTGCGGCGCGATCCGCTGCAATCATGCGACGCATCGCGCCCACATCGACACGATAGTCGTCCCCTACAGGGACCGCGCGAAACGACTCCCGCCCCATACCCATGAGTTCGAGACACTTGGTGACCCAACTGTGGGTCTCGATCGAGCCATAGACCATGAGGCGCGGCTGGCCATAGAGACCCTGCTGGCGCACGTCGAAACCTGCACGCGCATTGCGGGCGACCGCTAGACCAATCACGTTGGCCATCGTGCCACCGCTCGCCATGATGCCGCTTGAGCCGACGGGGAACCCCATGGCTTCGGCCAACCACTTGATTACCTGCAACTCGACCAGCGTGGCGGATTGATGCAAGCCCACCGCATTCACGTTCATGCTGGCGGTGAGCATGTCGGCCATCATGCCGAGGGGGGTGCCGTTGGATTTCATCCATCCCCAGAACCGCGGGTGACGATTGCCCGCCGCATAGGGCAGCACGTGTTGCAGGAACTCGGCATAGACCTGCTCGGCGCCCTGCGGAGTCCGTGGCAACGGCTCGCTTGAGAGCGCGGCTACGACTTCAGCGGGCGGCGGTGTCCAAGGCGGCCGGTCGCGAAGTGTCGTCAGGTGATCGAGACTGTCATCGACCATCCGGTGGGCCAGCGCTCGAAACGCCTCCCAATCCTTTGGGTCGAGGGTGAGATCAGCGTCTGCGGTCGTCATGTCGGCTTTCATCGGGTGATGGTACCCGGTGCAGACCATTTATCTGAGAGAGACCGACGGTCGCGAAATGGTTCTATAATGGCTCCAATGGAACCGTAACGGAACTCAATTATGCCCGTCAATCTTTCCATCAAGAATGTGCCCGACGAACTCGCACAGTTGCTTCGCGAACGGGCCGTTCGGAACCACAGATCGCTGCAAGGTGAGCTGATGGCGATGCTGGTTGAGTCAGCCCATTCTGGGAGCGCGACGCGAAAACGATCGTTGACGGTCGAAGAAGCCGCTGAATTTGCGCGCAGGCTGTTCCCGAGCGGAACTCAGAGCTCTGTCGAGCTCATCAGACAAGATCGGGATGAGCGGGCCGGACAGCCGTGAGCACCACTTTAGGACGACTTTACGTAGCGGAGTCATCCGCGGCGTACGCCAAACGTCCGCGCATCGTCGCCGATGCCTCGGTTATCGTTGCCCTACTTTTCGATGAGCGAGATCAGGCGCAGGCGCTGAGTTACCTGAGCGGCAGAGTGATCGCAGCGCCTTATCTGCTCGACCTCGAGTTTGCGAACGCCGCCTTGAAAAAACTGCGCAGAGAGTCTCTTGAACCGCAAAAGGTGGCTGCAGCCCTGGAGCTCTTCGAAGAACTCATCACGGAACGCCATGCCGTCCCGGCCAGCGCTGCCTTTGATCTCGCCGCGCGCTACTCGCTCACGCCGTACGACGCCGCTTACCTGTGGCTAGCGGAGCACGTGGAAGCACCGCTCGTCACGTTCGATGCACGCCTCGCCGCTGCGGCAAGCCTACATCTCGAGACTCACGCGAGCGACGGTGCCAAGCCTCGGATCATCGGTGAACAGGGCATCGATGCCGAGGGCTAGGTAACGCTGCATCTCCGCGATGCTGCCGCGCTCATTGCGCGCTTCCGGCGCACCGCCATCACGAAAATCGACCGGAAGAAACCGGTTCTCAGGCCGAAACGTCCACGTGCCGACGAGCAGTCCGGCCGCGTGCGCCGCCTCGACGACGCCGCTCGGCTCATCGAGCCGTTGCTCGGCATCGAGCGGTATCAGTACGCGGGTAGGTGGCGCAATGTAGTCCGCGTACTCTGCCACCGCAGCGAGTCCGGCCGGGCTCAGCATGTCGCCATAGGTGGTGCCCGCGCCTCTGGCCTCAGCGTCCCATGGCCGACGCAGGGGGTCACCGATCAACTGCATCATCTGGACGTTCGGGAACGATGCCAGTCGTGCACTCAGTTGCTGAAGATTTTGAACTTCAAACGACTGCAAAATCAGCGGGCAACGTCGAAGGTAGGGGCTTGCCTCGATACGTGCGAGCAACAGTGGCTCCAGTCCGAGTCCAAGCGCCGCGAAGTAGCTCGAATGCTTCAGCTCGGGGATCAGTCCAATCGCGCGTTGCTGCGAGTTGGCCTTCGCCTCCACCAAATCAACGATCTCCTCGAGTGTGCAGACGCCGAACAGGCCATCGTAGCGGTGGCTTTCCTGCCGCATATCCACGAATCGTTCACGCGCACGCAAGCTGCGCAACTCCTCGAGCGTGAAGTCTTCGGTAAACCAGCCTTCACGTCGCTCGCCATCAATGATTTTGACGGAGCGTCGGCTGGCGAACTGCGGCTTGGCCGACACGTCGGTCGAATCGGCGAGATTATTCTCATGCCGTGCGACCAAGTGTCCGTCACGGGTAGCCACAAGATCCGGTTCAATGAAATCGGCACCATCCTCGATCGCCTTCGCGTAGGCTTCAAGGGTGTGCTCAGGTCGTAATGCCGAGCAGCCGCGATGCGCAATCACCAGAGGCCGTTGGGGTCGCGTCGGACGCGCCGCTCGCGTCGATGCGGCCGCGAGACTCGGCAGCAGCGCACAGCCCACCGCGGTCTTCAATAGCGCACGTCTTGAAACGGCTTGCACGGATCGATTTAGACCGAACGTCCGCCCAGAGTGAGAGAAAGCCTACCGGCGATCGCCGCACGGGCTCTCGCTGCCAAGGCTTTGCGATCCACACTCTCATCCGGACTGAAGGGTTCGAGAAAATGCACCCGAACGCACCATGTGCCGGGTCGCGCGAGCAAGCGCCACGCGTTTTGCGCTCCGGTCTCCATGCCGATCCACGCAAGTTCACGCCCTGCTTCATCACAGTCGATCACCACGGGTTGAACATACGCTGCGGGAGGCGCTGGCGACAACATGGCAAACAGCGAGGCCTTGAATGGCAGCAGACGACGTCCGTCGCTCGTAGTCCCCTCGGCAAACAGGGTCAGCATCGGTCGTTGCGCGAACTGCGTGCGAAGCGCGTCGATTTGCTCCACGACGCGCATACGCTCGGAGCGATTGACGAAAATTGTATCGTTCAACCGACAGAGAAAATTCAGCACCGGCCAGACGGCGATCCCATGCTGGGCCACGAAGGAGGTCCCGGTAATGCCACCAAGAATCAGCGCGTCAGACCAGCTCAGGTGATTGGCGATGAAGACCACGTTGCGGCGCAACGGTCTGCCGATTACCTGCACCCGTATGCCGCACGCCCGACAAGCCCAACTCATGAAAAGCCGCGACCACGGGGAAGGCCAGCCAACTGCCCGCCACAGCAAATGAGGCGGCAGGCAGATGAGCGCCACTGTCACCAACCACAGACTGCGGCCCACGACCCGTCGGCCGCCATCAAGGTCACGACTGATCGCTCGAGTGAACGCCAGGAAGGCGTCCAGCGGCGAAGGCACAGGCGGAGCCATGAAGCCTTGCGAATCAGGCAACGGCGGTGGCCAGTGATTGTCGAACGAGCCGGAGTCCATTGACATGGTTGATCACCGGTTGTTTCGTCAGGAAAGTGAGTGACGAGGGTATGAGGCTTTGGCTACAAAAATGTGAAATGCCGGGCTAACGCGCTAGCATTCGCGACGGCCGATTGGCCTGCGTTTAATTCCGTAATCCAGCGACCCCCCGGAGGCCTGATGCAACGGGACAATCCCTACCGACTTCGCGGCATCGCGACACTGCTCCTGTGGGCGCTAGTTACGGCGAACGCATCCGCGCAGGATCTCTGGCTGAGTAACGCGCGTCTGTACGACGGCTTGCCGGGATCCGCGGTGCGCTCGGTGAACCTGCGTATTCGTGACGGCCGCATCGCCGAGATCACGGCGGCGGCCGACCGGCCCGACGCCCGCGACCTGCGTGGGGCTTTTCTAATTCCGGGTTTTATCGATACGCATACGCACATCGAGGACCCGGCGGCCGCGCAGCGTGCGCTGTTCTCCGGAGTCACCACGACCCGGGTTCTCGGC
>RGWK01000198.1 GCA_010029775.1 Gammaproteobacteria bacterium | reverse complement strand
CCGTGATCAGCCAGGTCCAGCAGAACAGCGGCATGTTCAGCAGGCCCATGCCCGGTGCGCGCATGTTGAGGATGGTGACGACGACGTTGATGGCGCCGAGGATCGACGAGATACCCATCAAGTGGATTGCAAAGATGGTCAGCGGGAAGCTGTCACCGGCTTGCAGCGACAGCGGCGGATAGAGCGTCCAGCCGCCGGCCGGCGCGCCACCCGGCACGAACAGCGTCAGCAGCAGCAGCGTGAAGGCGAAGGGCAGCAGCCAGAAGCTGAAATTGTTGAGCCGCGGCAGCGCCATGTCGGGGGCGCCCACCTGCATCGGCACCATCCAGTTGGCGAGACCCGTCCACGCCGGCATCACCGCACCGAAAATCATCAGCAGCGCGTGCATCGTGGTCATCGAGTTGAAGAAGCCCGGGTCGACGAACTGCAGGCCCGGCTGGAACAACTCCGCGCGGATGACCAGCGCCATCGCGCCGCCCATGAAGAACATGGCGCAGGCGAACACGAGGTACATCGTGCCGATGTCCTTGTGGTTGGTCGCGTACAGCCAGCGCTTGATGCCGTGCGGCTTGTGATCGTGATCGTCGTGGGCGTGGGCGGTGGTGGAGTTGGCCATGATGTTGTGTGCTCTTTTGCTGAATTCTTTGGATCAACCGCGCGGTGCGGCAGGCAGCGCAGCGACGGCATCGGCTGCAGGAGCGTCGGCTGGCGCTTCTGCCGGTGCGGGCGAGGCGGCGGCTTTCTGCGCGGCGAGCCACGCTTTGTACTCTTCCTTGGTGACGACCTTGACGACCACCGGCATGAAGCCGTGATCGCGGCCGCAGAGCTCTGCGCACTGGCCGCGATAGATGCCGGTCTTGCCCGCTTCGACCTTGAACCACAATTCGTTGATGGTGCCGGGGATGGCGTCTTTCTTCATGCCGAACGCCGGCACCCACCAGGCGTGGATGACATCCTGACCGGTGAGCAGCATGCGGATCTTGGTGTCTTCCGGCACGACCATCGGGTTGTCGACGTTGAGCAGGTAGTCCTGCACGGAGTTGGGATCGACGCCTGATTTCAGTTGACGCGCCTCATCGCTCTGCCGGTCGAGCTGCGAGAAGAAGCTGACATCCTCGCCGAGGTACTCGTACTGCCACTTCCATTGGTAACCCGTAGCCTTGATGCTGATCTCCGAACCGCGCATGTCTTCGATGGCGATCAGCGTGCGTGCCGCCGGGATGGCCATGATGACGAGGATGCCGACCGGGATTACCGTCCAGATGATCTCTGCCTTGGTGCTGTGCACCATGGTGGTGTCGGGTTTGGCGCCCTGTGATTTGCGGAACGCCACCAGCGACCAGATCATCCAGCCGAACACGAACACGCCGATCGCCACGCACCACCAGAAAATGGTCATGTGCAGCGAGTGGATTTCCTTCGACAACTCGGTGACGCCCACCGGCATGTTGAGGTTGCCCCACTCGGCATGGGCGCTGAGGGAGGCGAATGCCGCGGCGCTCAAGGCGAGAACCGACGGGACGCGACGGATTGCTTTGGTCATGGAATACCCGATAGTGCGCTAAGCCAAAAATTCGATACGGCGCGGACGGTCTGTTGCGTTGCCAGCGGTGCCGGCAACGCCGTCATACCGACAGCGGTGGTGATTCATCCATACGCCCGATCAAGCGCTTGAGTCGCTGCGCGAGACCGAGACGTTCCTGTTCGTTCAGGAACCGTCCGATTTCGTGCTGGCGACCCCGCGATTCGACAGTCAGTCGACTCGGATGCAGCGGCGAACCCCCGGCGCGAATTCTAACTTGCGTCCAGTGTCGCGGGAACTCCACGCGCGAGACCTGAGGCGGTTCCAAGTCCTCGATCAGCACAGAATTTTCCGACACGGTGATGCATTGCCGATGTGCGCCGCGGGCCATGCTGCGACGTAGCGCCCAAGTCAGCAGGGCGAGCTCGAGTCCGGCGAAGGGCAGCACCGGCCAGAAGCCGAGCAGGGTCAGCGGCAAGGCCACCGACAACGAGGCGGCGGCGGCGGTGAGCAGAAAAATACGCGCCCCACGCGGACTCAGGGAGCAGTGGGGAGAGATTTCGATCCTCGTCATCGGCACCCCTCCGTCGACTCAAGGATGAGCACAGGCCACGATGATAGGTGTAGCCCCAAAAACGTTACCAGTCAGAGGGTTAGCGCGTGTTCGGGACTTGTTCCATCACGGCCGCCAGGCGGTCGAACGCCTGCAGACCCGCCGTCGACCTACCCCCGTCTGAGCGCTCATAAGGGAACACGCCGAGCGGTGCGCTGCCGAGCAGACGCTCCAGCATGGCGAGGTTATCTGCTACCCGCAGCATCTGCGGGTCGATATGGTTGGCCACCCAGCCGAGCAGTGGCAGACCGGAACGGCGGATCGCATCGGCAGTCAGCACGGCGTGGTTGAGACAGCCGAGACGGACGCCGACCACCAGCAACACGGGGTCGCCGAGCGCCTTGGCGAGGTCCGCCATCGACGCCTCAAGGCTGAGGGGTGCCCGCCAGCCCCCCGCACCCTCGACCACCAGCCAGTCATTTTTCGCGGCGACCTCACGGGCGAGATCCTGAATTCGCGATAGATCCACCTCGACCCCGGCTTCCGCCGCCGCAATGTGGGGCGAAACTGGCGCGGCGAAGCAGTACGGGTTGACCTCGTCGTACTCCGCGGCCGGAATTGGGGTACCGGTGGGCAATCCGCGCGCCGCCGCCAGCAGCGCCAGGGCGTCTTCGTTGCGTAGACCCGCCGGTGTCGCCTCGGCGCCGGCTGCGATCGGTTTGATCGCCGCGACGCGGTGGCCCCGTTGGCGTGCCGCCCGCAGCAGTGCACAGGCGACGTGCGTTTTGCCGATTTCGGTGTCCGTGCCCGCAACGAAGAGGCGGCGAGCGGCTTTGGGCGCGGTACTCATGACGGCTCGCGACGGCGACGCAGGGAGTCCACGGGCACGACGACCTCCCCCGACACGGCGCGCCCGGCCTCGCCGGCAAACGCCGCGGCATGGATCACTTCGCAGTGCGCGGCAGGGTATCGATCTACATCGAGCACCGGCTCATGGAACCCCGCGCGTGTGAGCGCGCTGCCAAGATCGTGCATGTCGATCGCACCCGGTACGGGCGACTCGCCGTTCGCAGGGCCCGCGCTCGTCCAAAGAAATAATCCACCCGGCGCGAGGCAACGACGAATCTCGACCAGCACCGCATCGAGAGTGTCCTCGCCCGGCATCAGCCATTGCCCGAGTACGAGATCCACACTGCCCTCGGCGAGTGGCAGCGCCGTGGGCTCTGCCACGATCCGCTCGACTCGTGCGGTGCCAGCCCGCGCTGCGAGTCGCTGCACGCCTTGCTCCAGCACTCGCCGCGACCACCGTTGCAGACGCGTCACGATATTTTGCGCGGTAGCGTCGTCTGCGGCGGCCGCAAGGCCCGAATCCGGTGTACTGCGGCTAAGAATGATTCTTGCCTGCGGAAAACGTCGCTGCAGCACGGTTGCGTCGGTCGCGCTGACCGCAGCGCCGAGATCAAGCACGGTGCGTGGCTGTAGCGCGAAATGCTCGAGCCGCGCGAGCAACTCGACTCGCGCGTCCGCAGCGGCGGCATGCAACTCAGGGCTCACGGATCAAGCCTCGAGGAAGGCACGCAGCGCGGCCATCACTTCGGTTGAGTGAGAGAGGAAAGGCGCGTGGCCCGCCTTGGCAATCTGCACGAATCGGGCGTCGGGCAACAGTTCCGCGAGTGCTTGCGAGGCGCGCGGATGTACGAGGCGATCGTACTCACCGGCGATGACGAGAGTCGGTGCACGAACTTCACTCAAGCGGGCTCGCTGGTCGACTGCGTGAAGCATGCGCGCTGACCGGCGCAGCACCTCAGGCGGGCACTCGCCTTGTGCAAGCAATGCAGCTTGCAAGGCGGCGAGCGCTGTGTCTGCATTGGCGCTGCCGCGCACCTGCAACTCGAGAAATTCCCGCACGGTACGATGGTAGTCGCGCTGCAGGTGTTGCGAAAAACTGCTGAGCACGCTTGCGGGTGAACCGTGAGGCCAGTCGTCTGCTTGGGCAAAGCGCGGGGTGGCGCAGAGTAGCAGCAAACGCTCGATCCGCGCGGGCTCGAGTGCTGCGATGTGCAGCGCCAGTTTGGCGCCGAGCGACCAGCCGAGCAGTGCGCAACGCGCCGGCAACTGTGCCAGCAGATGTCGAGCGACAGCGTCGATGTCCCAGGCGCTCTCCGGGTCGGCGCCATACAGACTCGCGGGTTCCGCGGCACGACCGTGGCCGGGCAGGTCGAGGCGCAGGACATCGCGATGCGGCCGCAAGGGTTCGGCTTGAAGCCGTACGACGAGATCGTCGAACACGCGCAGGTTCAAGGCC
>RGWK01000197.1 GCA_010029775.1 Gammaproteobacteria bacterium | reverse complement strand
ATGGGCGTGATGGCGACCATCAATCAGCCGATCGATCAGGATACGGCGGTACTGGTGGTCGAGGAGATGGGTCACACCGCAAAGATTCTCAAAGAGAACCAGCTCGAGAGCGATCTGCAGGCCGCTGCGGGCGAGACGCTCGAGATCGTGCCGCGTGCGCCCGTGGTGACCGTGATGGGCCACGTCGATCACGGCAAGACCTCGTTGCTCGACTATATCCGCAAGACCAAGGTCGCCTCGGGTGAGGCCGGCGGTATCACGCAGCACATCGGTGCGTACCACGTGCAAACGCCCAAAGGCGGCGTCACGTTCCTGGATACGCCGGGTCACGCCGCCTTTACTGCGATGCGTGCTCGTGGCGCCAAGGCGACCGACGTGGTTGTGCTTGTGGTCGCAGCAGACGATGGCGTCATGCCGCAGACCATCGAGGCAATTCAGCATGCGCGCGCAGCCGGCGTGCCGATCGTGGTCGCGGTCAACAAGATCGACAAGAGCACGGCCGATCCGGATCGGGTTCGCACCGAGCTCTCGAAGCATGAGGTCATCCCCGAGGAGTGGGGTGGCCAGAACATGTTCGTCAATGTGTCGGCCTACACCGGTCAGGGTATCGACGCGTTGCTCGATGCCATCCTTTTGCAATCCGAAGTGCTCGAACTGGCCGCGCCGCTGGGTGGCCTGGCTTCGGGTCTCATCATCGAGGCCAGCATGGAGAAGGGTCGCGGTGCCGTGGCCACGGTGCTCGTTAAAAAGGGCACGCTGCGACTCGGTGATCCGATCATTGCCGGTCAGGAATTCGGCCGCGTGCGCGCGATGTTCGATGAGAGCGGCAAGTCGGTCACCGAAGCTAAGCCTTCGATGCCGGTCCTGGTGCTGGGTCTGTCGGGTGCGCCCAACGCAGGCGACGACATCCTCGCCGTCGAAAGCGAGCGCAAGGCGCGAGAAGTGGCCTTGTATCGACAGGGCAAGTTCCGCGACGTGAAGTTGGCCAAGCAGGCCGCGGCGGTCGGGGACGTGTTCTCGCAAATGACCGAAGAGAAGGCGGGTGTCATCGGTGTGCTCATCAAGGCCGATGTACAAGGCAGTGCCGAAGCCTTGCGCGATGCGCTGACCAAACTCTCCACCGAAGAGGTGCAAGTCAAGGTGGTGGCGAGCGGCGTGGGCGGCATCACCGCCTCAGACGTGCAGCTGGCCGCAGCCTCGAGAGCCATGGTGCTGGGTTTCAACGTGCGAGCCGATGGTGGCGCACGCGATGCCGTCAAAGAAACCGGTGTAGAGATCCGCTACTTCTCGATCATTTACGAAGCCATCGACGACATCAAGCAGCGCATGAGCGGCCTGCTGGCGCCGGAAGTGCGCGAGCAGATCGTCGGCACCGCGCAAGTTCGCGACGTCTTCCGCTCGAGCAAGTTCGGTGTCGTGGCGGGCTGCCTCGTGATCGAGGGCTCTGTGAAACGCAACAACCCGATTCGCGTGCTGCGCGACAACGTGGTGATCTTCGAGGGCGCGCTGGAATCACTGCGTCGCTTCAAGGACGACGTGGGCGAGGTGCGCGCCGGTACCGAGTGCGGCATCGGTGTGAAGAACTACCAGGACGTGCGTGTCGGCGATCAGATCGAGTGCTACGCGCGGGTGGAGGTTGCCCGGGCCATCGCTTGATAGAGCGAACCCGCACTTCCTCCCCTCATGGCGAACTCGGCGCGACAGCAACGTATCGGCGCAGAACTGCAAAAGGTTCTTGCCGAATTGATATCGCGTGAAATCAAGGATCCGCGGGTCGGCAGCGTCACGGTCACCGCGGTCAAGGTAGCGCCGGACATGAGTGCCGCGAAGGTGTTGTTCGTGCCCTTTGGCTCGAAGCACCCGGTTGCCGAGGTGCAGGCAGGGCTTGATCGGGCAGCGGGTTTTTTACGCGGTGAGGTGGGGCGACGACTCTCGCTTCGGCACGCCCCTCGGCTCGAGTTCGAATACGACGAAACACTTGAGCGTGCCGACCATCTGACCCGACTGATCGATCGGGCGGTGCAGGGCTCTGGCCCGGCGGGCAGCAACGATTGATCGACGGCGTGTTGCTGCTCGACAAGCCGCTCGGCCTGTCCTCTACGGCGGCGGGTCTGCGGGTCCGTCGTTTGCTCGGTGCCTCGAAGGCGGGCCATGTGGGCAGCCTGGATCCGCTGGCGACCGGCATGTTGCCGATCTGCCTGGGCGAGGCCACCAAGCTCGCCGGCGAAATTCTTGATGGCGACAAGATCTACCGGTTTCGCGTCAAGCTGGGGCGTCGAACGGCCACCGGCGATGTCGAGGGTGAAGTGATCGCGACGTCGCCCGTGCCGGTGCTCGAGCGCAAAGCCGTCGAGACGGTTTTGCGAAGTTTCCTCGGCGAGCAGCACCAGGTGCCGCCGATGTACTCGGCCATCAAACAGGCCGGCCAGCCGCTCTACAAGCTCGCCCGGGCCGGTTTGACGGTGGAGCGCCCACCGAGGCCAGTCAGGATCGAGAGACTGGAGTTGCTGGCCATGGAGCCTGACGTCCTTGATCTTCGGGTCGAATGCGGCAAGGGGACCTACGTGCGGGTGCTGGCCGAGGACATCGCCCGGGCTCTCGGGACCGTGGGCCACGTCGAAAGCTTGCGTCGCGAGAGCGTGCAGCCGTTCCCGGCTGAACGCATGGTGAGCATGGAAGCCCTGCAAGCTGCGGTCGACTCGCAGCGTGAATTCCCGTTGATCACCCCGGCCGAGGCGGTAGGTCACCTGCCGGCCGTCACACTCACGGCGGAGGGCGCCCGCCGCCTTCAGCAGGGGCAGATCGTGCCCGCGGGGGAGGGTGCCGTGGCAGCTGCCGGGGCAGGCGAGACGGGCGGCGAGCTCACGGTTCGGGTGCATGGACCCGAGGGGAAATTCCTCGGACTTGGCCGACTGGGCGCTGCCGGCCGACTGGCGCCGAAACGGCTTGTCGCACAACACCTCAGCGAGTAGAATGCGCGGCCTTCAACAGGGTCGTAACTATCAAGTTTTTAAAGGGTTTTTCAGAATGCCTCTCAGTACCGAGAAAAAAAGCGGAGTGATCACGCAGTTCCGCCGTCAGCCCCAGGACACCGGGTCGCCCGAAGTCCAGATCGCCTTGCTCTCCGAGCGCATCAGCGGACTCGGCCAGCATTTCGCTTCGCACGCCAGTGACCACTCCTCGCGTCGCGGCCTCGTGAAACTCGTCAACCAGCGTCGCAAGCTCCTCGATTACCTCAAGGCTCGTCAGCCTCAGAAGTATCAGGACGTCGTCGAACGCCTCGGGCTGCGCCGCTAAGCAGTCCCTTCTCAAAGGCCGCGACTCGGATGAGCGCGGCCTTTGTGTTTCACCATCTTTTTTTTCGAGGTTCCCCGCGTGGCCGCATTCAAGAAAACTTTCCAGTACGGACCCCACACCATGACGCTCGAGACGGGCGAGGTGGCTCGGCAGGCCAATGCCGCCGTCATCGCCAGTTTGGGCGACACCGTCGTGTTGTGCACGGCAGTGGCCGCAAAGTCCGCAGCGCCGGGGCGGGACTTTTTCCCGCTCACCGTCAACTATCAGGAAAAGACCTACGCCGCAGGGCGTATCCCGGGCGGTTTCTTCAAGCGTGAAGGTCGTCCGACCGAGAAAGAGACACTGACCTCGCGCCTCATCGACCGGCCGATTCGTCCGCTGTTTCCGGATGGCTTCTACAACGAGGTTCAGGTCGTGGCGACGGTGATCTCGCTCGATCCGCAGATCGATGCTGACATCCCGGCCATGGTCGGCGCCTCGGCCGCGCTCGCTCTGTCGGGCGTGCCTTTCAATGGCCCCATCGGTGCTGCGCGCGTGGGGTATCGCGACGGTCAGTATGTGCTCAATCCGGACGCCAAAGATCTCAAGGGCTCGGCGCTGAACCTCGTCGTCGCCGGTACGCGAGATGGCGTGATGATGGTTGAGTCCGAAGCGAATTGCCTCTCCGAGGAAGTGATGCTCGGTTCAGTGGTCTTCGGCCACGAACAGATGCAGGTGGCAATCAACGCCATCAATGAACTCGTCAAGGAATGCGGGAAGCCGCGTTGGGAGTGGTCGTTGAGTGCGGCCACGGCCGAGCTCGAACAGGCCGTCAAGGCGGCAGCGCACGACTCGCTGGCCGAGGCGTATCGCATCATCGAGAAGCAGTCGCGCTACGCGCGGGTCGGCGAAATCAAAAAGGCCGTGATGGAGCAATTGTCGGGTGGCGAGTCGCCGAAGTTTACGGCGGAGCAGGTCGACGGTCAGCTCTTCAAGCTCGAGAGCAATATCGTCCGCGAGCGTATCCTCAATGGCGAACCGCGCATCGACGGTCGCGACTCGACCACGGTGCGTCCTATCACCGTCAAGGTCGGTGTGTTGCCGCGTACCCACGGCTCGGCGCTGTTCACCCGCGGTGAAACGCAGGCGCTGGTCGTCACAACAC
>RGWK01000196.1 GCA_010029775.1 Gammaproteobacteria bacterium | reverse complement strand
CTGCCCGAAACGCCCTTCAAGCAAGGCCTCGCATCGCTCGCCCGGTTCGCCGTCGAGCGGTCGGCCTGAGGCGCTTGATCGAATCGGGATGTAGCTCAGCCTGGTAGAGCACTACGTTCGGGACGTAGGAGTCGGAGGTTCAAATCCTCTCATCCCGACCATCTCCCGCCGCAAAGCGACAATCACTTACCGCGCTCAAACTCTTTTCCTAGTAGAACAGTCGGGACTAATCTACTTTTCTACGACTTTGTTTCGAGCGTGGAGATAGAGATGTCCTTCCGATTTCGTATCCGCCCATTCGTCGATGCCGAGTTGAAATCTGCTGAACAGAAGCGCTTAGCAGGTGATCATTTTGCGGAATTCCATCACCTCGAACGCGCTCATGTTCTGGGTCAAGCTTCAACCGTTGAGCATGTCAGAGTTCACGCTCTAATGTTTCTGTGGGCGGTACGTCAGCGTCAACAGAGAGAACTTGTTGGGCAGTTACTCAGGATAATCGGCGCAGCGACTAAAACAACTTTTGGCCTTGTTCCGAGAGGAAATACGGGAGGAAGTAATATCAGCCCATTCAAAAGCATGGAGATCCCCACCGACCTGAGTCGTATTCTTGAGTCAGTGAGATGAAAAGCAAAGATCGGGAAAAGGTATCCATGAGCGACGAAGAACTGCGGGCACGCAATGCGTCGGCATACAACATCACCACCACGTTGTTCGTAGGCAGTCTCCTCGCAAGCCTGCCCTTTTATTACCTGCTCGGTGTCGATGACCAAGAACCCTGGCCTGCGATCACCAGCCTACTGCTGTCGGTGGCGCTACCGCTGTCATACCTTACGATCCGTCACCGAAGGGGCGGTCCTTCGATCGAAGAGTTTCTGCGTTATTGCGAACTGAAGGACGGTTTTTCACGGAGAGCACAACTCTGGATCTTCGCGGCGTGGGTTACCTTCGTTGTTGTCGGTGTGGCAACAGTGCTGGTGATGAGCAAGACGTGAGGGTGGAGTTCGCCCCCGAATATGCTTGGACGCACGCCGTTTCAGCGGATCAACCGCAGAATGAGCGGGTAACGCACCGTCTCACCGCGGGCGCTCAGCACCGCGGCCCAGATCGGCATGCCGATGCTGACCACCACCAACAGCGGCATGAACAGCAGTCCGACAAGCACCAGTACCGTCGCGAAAGTCAGCAGCCACGCCAACGCCAGGGTGATCTGGAAGTTGAGTGCTTCCTTGGCCGCGAGCGCCAGCACGTCATCCCGCACGGGCCGCGACAAATACACCAGCAGCGGCACGAGAAACGAGCCGACCAGACCCGACAGATGAACCAGCACGATCAGCGTCTGCAGGTCGTTGGATGTCACAGCAGTCGTCGGGGCTGATGTGGCGGGCGCCGTAGCGGCTGCAGCGTCGACCTCTGCGGCAGACGACAGGCCGGACGTGTTGTGGGTAGTCATGTTGTGACCTCGCGGTAGGTGAGAAACGCGAGGCGACGCTAGCACTCGGACTTCGTGCGACCCTAGGCACAAACTCCGGCAAAAGCGTGATTTACAGGTTCACTCCGAAGCGAGCGAACGCGGCAACGCAGGGTCGTCCGGATTAATCCGTTGCCACGCCGCGAGCGCCTCTCTCGCCGCCGCCGCGTTACCACCCTCGCTCTGCCAGAGCGCCAAGGTCAGCAACAGATCGCGGTCAGCGTAGCGCTTCGTACCTTCCGCGAGCACACGCAGTGCCTCGGGGCGTCGATTGGCGTCATCCAGCGCCAGCGCATACAGATAGATTTGGCGCGCCGTCGCGACGCTGCCCCGCGCAGCACGCTCAAATTGCCGAAAAGCCTCGGGCTTTTTGCCCTGTCGTACTAACGACAGCGCCAGCGACTCACGCAAAATCGGCGATTCAGGATCGACTTCAAGACCTTCACGCAGCGACGCCTCAGCCTCCGTCTCGCGCCCCTGCGAGCGCAGCAGTTCGGCAAGATTGACGCGAGCGGGAGCGAAACGCGGCTCCTGCTGAAGTGCCGCTCGGAACTGCCCTTCGGCAGCAGCACCGTCACCCCGTTGCCAGAGCAGATTGCCAAGATTGACGCGTGTTTCCGGCTGACTGAGATCGGCGCGTAGCGTTGCCTCGTACTCGGTGATCGCCGCAGTGAAGGCCGTTTTCGCGCCGACGTCGAGCTGCGCAGCAACGGGCACGAGCAAGCGCGCCGCCTCCATTCGGACGGCACGCGTATCATCGCGCAGCCGCGGCGCGAGCGCCGCGATGCGCGCGGCGGGCGGCAGGCTCTCGTAACCACTCACCGCGACATGTCGCAGCAACGCGTCCGCATCGACGAGACCGCGTTGCAGCAAGGCCTGAGCAGGCTCGCTCGGATAGCGCTGCAGCAACTCCAGCGCCGTCGCCCGCACGATCGCAGGCTGCGATAGATCGCCCGCAAGTCCCTGCAGGCCACGCGCAGCACCGGCCCGAGCCGTGCGCCCGGCATGCAGGAAATCTCCGTAGTGCGCGTTTGCGCGTCGTGCGGGCCCGTGCCACTGCTGCAGCGCATCGAGCGCCCATTGCGTCGATTGATCAGTATGGCAGCTGCCACAGGCATTCGGCGCGCCGGTGCTAAGCGTCAAGTCAGGCCGCGGAATTTTGAAACCATGATCGCGCCTCGGGTCGATCACCATGTAGGTGGTCGCGGGCATGTGGCAAGCGACGCACTGCGCAGCCGCACTGCCCGCCTCGTGTCGATGATGCTCGATGCGCTCGTAACGCGCGGGTGCGTGGCATTGGGCACAGATCGCGTTGCCCTCGTGCCTAAGTTTTTGTGAGTGTGGATCGTGGCAATCGCTGCAGGTCACGCCGGCCTGATGCATACGGCTCTGAACGAACGAACCCCAAATGAACACCTCGCCCTGCTGCTGGCCGTCGGCGTGATAGAGACTCTCGCGTAAGGTCACGGGCAAAAAATGCTGCATCAACGCATCGCCGGGCCGCCAACCCTCGGCGAACTGACTGCGTCGCGAGTGACACGGCGCACAAGCGTTGAGCTCCTTCGCCGTCTCGCGTAATCGACTGCGCCGCGCGTTACCGCTTGCGGCATCGATCGGCCAGCCTACGCCCCGCCGCTCGTCGAACAGGACCGTAAACCCCTTGGACGATTGGTCAGGGGTCGACGCACGCGGCCCTCGCGCCCACTCGAGATGCGTCGAGGCCGGTCCGTGGCAGGCTTCGCAACCCACCGAGACTTCAGCGAATCGGGTATCGAAGGTGTCCGCCGCAGCGTCATAGCCCTTGCGCACGTCGGTGGAGTGGCAATCGGCGCACATGAAATTCCAGTTCTGCGACCGCTTCGTCCAATGCAACTCGTCGCGATGGTCGATGCGTTCGTTGGGGTACTGACGAAACCAGCGCTGCCCCCCTGACTCCCGCGGCCGTGTATCCCAGCTCAAGGCCAGCGCCTGCAATCGACCGCCCGGCAACTCGACGAGGTACTGCTGCATCGGCTCGATGCCGAAGGTGTACTTCACTTCGAAGTCAGCGAGTTGCCCGTCGGGCCCGTCGGTACGAACGATGAATGCCTTGCCACGCTGCAGGAACGTCGAGGTGATGCCGTCCTGAGTGTAGGTAACGCCGGAAAAATCACCGGCCACCGTGCTCGGGGTCGCATGCTGCATGGCTTTGGCGTGATGCGACTGCTGCCACGCCGCGTGCTCAGCCTGATGACACTCAGCGCAGCGTTGACTGCCGACGAAGGTCGCAAGCTTGAGCGGTGGCGGCGGCGCCACCGGTGTGCGCTGCGCGAAAAATGGGGCGCGAAACCAGAACACTGCGAACGCGGCGGCTACGACCATCAACAGCAAAGTTGTCACCCACACGCCGGGGTGCTTCAACACACGAAGTGACTGGGGGCTCATGACCTCGGTGAAAACACAGGCACGCCGCGCAGTCGATCGAGCAGCGAGCCCACATCCTCGGGCACCCGCTCACCACGCCAAGCGACATGGCCATCAGGCCGGACGAGCACCCGGCGGCGTTCGTACAGGCGAGCGACAGTCTCGTCATGCAGTGCCTGGACCCGCAGCGGCACGCCAAGCCGCTGCGCCGCGAGCTGCAGGCGTTCATCATCATCATCCGCAGCATCGAAGCACAACAGGACCATGTCCTCACCGAATAGATCCAGTGTCGAGCGGCCATCCGCCAGCCACGCATGCGGCGCACGCATGCCCGGCCAGCTCGAAGGCGAGAGCTGACTCGGATCATCCGGTGGCTCCACCGTGCCATCCGCTACGACGATGGGCGAATCGACGTATCGGTAGCCGAGATGGGTTCCTGCGCTGTTGAACTGACGAGCCAGCCAGCGAATCTTGCGCGAGAGCTCCTGCCGCGCCGCACCGGCTGCCGTGGTGTCTTCGCCGATATGCTCCGGGGTTTCGTCCATCACCATATCGATCTTGTCGGAATTGCTCGCAGAGATCAGGCTGTTACGGATCG
>RGWK01000195.1 GCA_010029775.1 Gammaproteobacteria bacterium | reverse complement strand
GTATAATATATGCAATCAGACTTGATAGAATGGAAATGGAGTACTGGAGAAAAAATGGAAAAAAGTCCTAGAGTTATGAAACAGTATGTCTCTCAACCACAAAATCAAACACCCAATCAGTATGTTGAAAATAATTCAGAAGATTTGGCTTATCAACAATCATTATTATCAGAAAATGATACTTGGAGTTTAGATGGTCCTCAATTTATGAATGAACTCAAACCGATGAACAAGAGAGAAGACAACTATAATAGAATGTCTGAGAGAGAAATGTTTGGTCAAATCAATCAAAATCCCTTTTTAGTTAGAAATAACTATATTGATGACTTGATGGTTCAAGATAAATTTTTAAAACCAGTTTGCACGAGCATGGAAAAAGAGAAAAAAAATAATGGTGAAAGTGGTGACATGTAGTCTTTTATTTATATTTTATATTTGTTATGATGTTACATAACAAATATTACTTTTTTATTTTCAAAAACGAATTACAGTTTATGTTGTTAAAAAACCATTTTGAACAACGTATGAAACTTATGAACCATTTCTTGTTCGTATAAGTCCGAATGAATAGTTTCTTGTGGCTCCTGAAGTGTTAGTCCATACATAGTATCCAGTTCCGCTATTATATGTAACTGTACCACCTTGACTACCAAGTGTCTCACTAACTTTAACTACAGCACCACCACCACATATCCATAATGCAACATTTCCATTATCCTGGCAGTTAACAATAATCATACCCGAAAAACTAGGGAAATTCAACGTTGCTCCGTCTATATAACTTCTAACTGTTCCAGAGTAGTCAACATAACAATCAGAAACGGTTGTTCCGGTAATTCCAGGACTAGTTAAATTGGAACTCCAAGTAGTATCATAGTTTGTAGAAGTATTCTTCACCAAGAATTGACCAGTTGTACCTCCAGATGGAACACCTTGACCTACTGCACCAGTAGCACCAGTATTACCAGTATTACCAGTTGAACCAGTTACACCAGTTGAACCAGTTACACCAGTTGAACCAGTTATACCAGTAGCACCAGTAGCACCAGTAGCACCAGTTTGTCCAGTTGCAAGGGTAACCCATGTTGAACCGTTGGATACTTTTAATGCACTTTCTGTTCTATCATAGTATAATGAACCAACTATACCAGTTACACCAGAACCAGAAGTAAAACCACCAACTTGAAGTACAGCACCACCCATTGCAAGACTATTATTACATACAAGTACATTACCACCATTTGCTATAGTAATATATTGTCCAGATGCAGACATAGATATTGACCCAATACTAGTTGAATATGTAACTGTCCATTTTCTACCATAGTCGGAAGAAATATATATTCCACTACTCGTAGAAGTAACTTGGTATTGTCCAGATGCAGACATTGATATTTCATTAAACTGAACAGATGGAGAAGAACCTAAACTCCACGTAGAACCGTAATCTGTTGAGTAGTAAACTGCTAAAGATCCTGAAATTGTTTGGTATTGTCCTGATGCAGATACAGCTACTCCTCTAAAATAACCGCTTGGTCCAGTTGTCTTCCAATTTATACCAAAGTTTGAAGAAGTATAACATTGAATACCAGTATCAGTAACTGCAGTTTGATATTGACCAGATGCAGACATAGCGACTTTTGTCCATCTGAAACCGGTTCCAATTTCATTGCTGGTCCATGTAGCGCCATAATTTGATGAATACCAAACTGTATTAAGATCACTAGGAGAACCTTGAAGAACAGTCGCGGTTTGGTATTGCCCTGAAGCAGATACTGTGATTCCCCTATATATTCTACTATTCGCAGTGTTAGTAGTTGTCCAAGTAGTTCCATAATCTGAAGAAATATAAATAGGACCACCAGAACTACTAAGAACTGCGGTTATATATTTTCCAGACCCAGAAATAGCAATTGCTTGGTAAAATGCAGCAGGGGCAGATGTTTGTACCCAAGTATTTCCATAGTCAGATGATAACCATATTCCTACATTAGGAATACATGCGACTTGATACTGTCCACTTGCAGATACTGCAGTACCCGATACCGAACCACCCGAACCAACAAAACTAACACTCCAGTTGGTACCATAATTACCAGTTGGTCCAGCTAATCCAAAACTAACTGACTGGTTAGATATAATATCAGAGTAAGATGACGGCATTAAACCTGGGTAAGATTGCGAAAGTGTAGAACCAGATGTTGTTGTAGAACCACTTGTTGCATATGCTAATTGTAAGTGTCCACTACTAGTTACTGTTGCACCGTTAGTTAGACCAGTTATTCCTAATGCAGTTACGCCGGCAACTGTTCCCGTAGCACCAGTAGCACCAGTTGCACCAGTTAAACCAGTAACACCCGCTGCGCCAGTGGCACCGGTTACACCAGTAGAACCCACCGCGCCAGTAGCACCAGTATAACCAATTGCACCAGTTGCACCAGTTGCACCAGTTAAACCAGTAACACCCGCTGCGCCAGTGGCACCAGTTTCACCAGTAGAACCCACCGCGCCAGTAGCACCAGTATAACCAATTGCACCAGTTGCACCAGTTGCACCAGTTAAACCAGTAACACCCGCTGCACCAGTGGCACCGGTTACACCAGTAGAACCCACCGCGCCAGTAGCACCAGTATAACCAACTGCACCAGTAGCACCAGTAGCACCACTAGCACCAGTTATACCAGTAGCACCAGTAGAACCAGTTTTTCCGGTAGAACCATTGATTCCAAAAGTAGTATGGATATGTGAATATGAAGTTGACGACTGGTATAAAGTATTTATTGTGTTACTTTGGTTACTAGTATTCGTGTAGTAGAGTTGAACGTACAAGTAACTGTAACTAGAAATACTTGTATATGGAATTGTTAAAGACAGTGATAACTCATTTGGAGAACTCAAATTAATTGAAGTGATTGATTGTTCACTTGAATATCCTCCTAATTGCGTTCCACCATTTCCATTTGAACCAAATATAGCATAAGATAAATTAACTGAATCACCGCCAGATACACTAGTAGTTAAATAAGCAAAAATATTCATATCCCATACACCCGCTGGAATAAAAGAACCGACTCCAAGGGTTGATATTGAGTTAGCAAAAATAACTGGGGTTCCAAAAGCAGTTCTTGTTAAAGTACCGCTGTTTGCTGTTGAACCGATTGTACTTGATGCACTAGTATTTTGATATTGAGATAATTCTTTGGTTGCTGTGCTACCTAAAGTTGGACCAGCAGTTGAAGCGTTCATATATAAAATCAGACCACCATATGCTGAGCCTGGTGCGCCAGTAGCACCAGTCGCACCAGTTGCGCCAGTCGCACCGATAGCACCAGTAGCACCAGTGGCACCAGTTGCACCCGTAGCACCCGTAGCACCCGTAGCACCCGTAGCACCAGTAGCACCAGTAGCACCAGTAGCACCAGTAGCACCAGTAGCACCAGTAGCACCAGTAGCACCTATAGCACCAGTAGGATATCAGACTATTTGTATTAATTAATGAACCATTTTTATACCAATATACCCCAGATGCTTGTGCTACAACTGTAAATATATCATTTGTTGAATATGTCGTTAGTACGGATGATAGTCCATCAGTGTAATAACTATATACATTACCATTTTGGAAACTAAATCCGTACGTGTAACTAGTACCATTTGTAGATAATGCAACAGCGTAGTCACTTGAAGTATGAACATTAAGTCTAAATGTTAAGAAAGTACTATTATATGGATAACTTTCTACAGTATTTGCTCTTGATGCAGCACCTCCATTTGAACCAGTTTTTTTAATACTATTTGCTGATGTTATTGATAACTCTGATGCACTAGTAGTTAATGTAAATAACGCTGGACCCATACTACCAGTAGCACCAGTCGCACCAGTCGCACCAGTAGCACCAGTAGCACCAGTTGCACCAGTAACACCAGTAGCACCAGTAGCACCAGTAGCACCAGTAGCGCCAGTAGCACCAGTTGCTCCAGTCGCACCAGTCATACCAGTTACACCAGTAGCACCAGTAGCGCCAGTAGGACCAGTAGCACCAGTTGCACCAGTAGTACCAGTAGTACCAGTAGCACCAGTCATACCAGTTACACCAGTAGCACCAGTTGCACCCGTAGCGCCAGTAGGACCAGTAGCACCAGTAACACCAGTCGCACCAGTAGCACCAGTAGCACCAGTCATACCAGTTACACCAGTAGCACCAGTAGCACCAGTAGCGCCAGTAGGACCAGTAGCACCAGTAACACCAGTAGAACCAGTAGCACCAGTTGCTCCAGTTGCACCAGTCATACCAGTTACACCAGTAGCACCAGTAGCACCCGTAGCGCCAGTAGGACCAGTAGCACCAGTAACACCAGTTGCACCAGTTGCACCAGTCGCACCAGTCATACCAGTAACACCAGTCGCACCAGTCGCACCCGTAGCGCCAGTAGCGCCAGTAGGACCAGTAGCACCAGTAACACCAGTCGC
>RGWK01000194.1 GCA_010029775.1 Gammaproteobacteria bacterium | reverse complement strand
CTGCTGCTCGATGCAGGCGCGAGCCATGCCGGCTACGGCAGCGACATCACCCGCACGAGTGCGTATGACGACGCCGAATTCACCGCGCTGATCGGCGCCATGGATCGGCTGCAACTCGCACTGTGTGATCTCGCCAAGCCGGGCACCGACTGGCGCCAGATTCACCTTGCGGCCGTACAGCGCATCGCAAGCCTGCTGTGCGACAGCGGCGTGATCCGCTGCGGCGTGGAGGAAGCCATCGATTCGGGCGTTGCCCGACTGTTCTTCCCGCACGGCATTGGCCACATGCTGGGCCTGCAGGTGCACGACGTCGGCGGCCTATTCGCCGACGCCGAGGGCGCAACACTGCCCAAACCACCGCTTGATCCTGCGCTGCGCCTGACGCGACGACTGGAGCCGGGGTTCGTGGTCACGATGGAGCCCGGTTTCTACTTCATCGACGCATTGCTCGAACCGCAACGGCACGGAACCCACGCCGCGCGCATCGACTGGGCGCGGGTGGATCAGTTACGCAAGTTCGGCGGCATCCGTATCGAAGACAACCTGGCGATCACCGCCACAGGCCACGACAACTTGACCCGTCGGGCGTTTGCCGCCCCGTAATCACTTCTTCAGCAGATCACGGATCTCTTCGAGCAGCACTTCGTTGCGCGGCGGTGCGGGCGGCGCCGCGGGCTCGGCTGGCGCCGGTGCGGCCTTGAGCCGGTTGATGGCCTTGATGGCCATGAACAGCGCCGCGGCGATCAGCGTGAAATCAAAGATGGTCTGCACGAAGGCGCCCCACTTCAAGACGATTTCGGTCTGACCGTCCGGGCCCATGCCGAGCGAGGTGCCCATGTCCTCGAAGGACACACCACCGACGATTTTGCCGAGTACCGGCATCACGATGTCGCCAACCAGCGACGAGACGATCTTGCCGAACGCCGCGCCGACGACAACGCCCACCGCCAGATCGATGACGTTGCCGCGCACCGCAAACTGCTTGAACTCCTGAACCAGGCTCATATTCTCCCCCTATCTGTGATGCCCTGATGGCGACTCCCTGAAGGCGGCATGTTAACGCGCGAAATGTGCGCAACAAAAGAAAAGGCCGATGCCTTCATCGGAAGACATCGGCCTCGTGTCACGGGCCTGAGCGGGCGCCAAGCGCGCCGGTTGCGTCAGGCCGCGGCGGCCTTGCGGGCGCGCGGCTTGGCGGCGGCCTTGGCCTTCTTTTTGCCCTTGGCCGGAGCGGCCTCCTCGACTGCCGGAGCGGCCGCCTTGTCGACGAGCTGCATCAGCGCCATCGGCGCGGAGTCGCCCGGCCGCGGCATCATGCGCAGAATGCGTGTGTAGCCGCCTGCACGAGCCTTGAAGCGCGGGCCCAGGTCCGCGAACAGTTTGGTCACAATGTCCGCATCACGCAGGCGAGCAAACGCCAGACGACGGCGCGCTTCGCTATCGGTCTTGGCGAGCGTGATGAGGGGTTCAACGACCCGACGCAGTTCCTTGGCCTTCGGCAGGGTCGTGCGGATGGTCTCGTGACGCAGCAGCGCCACGCTCATGTTGCGCATGAGTGCGTGACGGTGCGGAGCATTGCGCGACAGTTGCCGCCCTGTAAGTCGATGACGCATAACTAACCTCTATTCAGTCTGACGCGCGTTGCTCACGCAACACACGTCGAGGATCACATCAAGCCGCGATCTTCGTCGTGGCGCAGTCCGGCCGGCGGCCAACCATCGAGACGCATGCCGAGCATCAGCCCGTGGCTTTGCAGCACTTCCTTAATCTCGGTGAGCGACTTCTTGCCCAGATTCGGCGTACGCAGCAGCTCGACTTCCGTGCGCTGCACGAGATCGCCGATGTAGTGGATGTTCTCTGCCTTGAGGCAGTTGGCGCTGCGCACCGTCAACTCGAGCTCATCGACCGGTCGCAACAGGATCGGATCGAACTGCGCCGCCTCGGACTTGCCGCCGGATTCCTCTTCGCCCTGCAGATCGACGAACACCGACAGCTGATCCTTGAGGATGCTGCCTGCGCGCCGAATGGCCTCTTCCGCGTCGATGGTGCCGTTGGTCTCGATATCAAGGATCAGCTTGTCGAGATCGGTGCGCTGCTCGACGCGCGCCGCATCCACCGAGTAGGTGACGCGACGGATCGGGCTGAACGAGGCATCGAGTTGCAGCCGACCAATGGGGCGACTCACTTCCTCGAAGGCGAGGCGCTGCGAGGCCGGGCGATAACCCCGTCCACGCTCGACGCGCAGCACCATGTTGAGTTCGCCTGCCTTGGTGAGGTTGGCAATGATCAACTCGGGGTTGACCACTTCAACGTCGTGATCGGTCTGGATGTCACCCGCAGTGACCGGCCCCGGACCTTTCTTCGACAGGCGCAGCTCGGCCGAATCGCGCGTGTGCATGCGAATCGCGACCTGCTTGAGATTGAGCAGAATGTCGACGACGTCTTCCTGCACGCCCTCGATGCTCGTGTACTCGTGCAGCACGCCTTCGATCTCCGCCTCGGTAATCGCAGCACCCGGCATGGACGAGAGCAGCACGCGACGCAGCGCATTGCCGAGCGTATGGCCGAAGCCACGCTCGAACGGCTCGATGACCACGCGGGCCTGACGCGGTGCAAGCGGGCTGACCTTCACGACGCGGGGCTTAAGGAATTCGGTAACGGATCCTTGCATGTTCAAATCCTCTCTCGGTTGCCGAGCATTACTTCGAGTACAACTCGACGACCAGGTTTTCGTTGATGTCGGGCAGGATGTCGTCCCGCGCCGGCACCTGCTTGAAGACGCCCTTCATTTCCTTGTCGTTCACTTCGACCCACTCGGGCAATCCGACCTGCGAAGCGATCTGCATCGCGTTCTGGATGCGCAACTGCTTGCGCGCCTTCTCGCGAATCTGCACCACATCGCCCGGACGCAGCTGACAAGAAGCGATGGTCACGACTTCGCCGTTGACCTCGACACCCTTGTGGCTGACGAGCTGGCGGGCCTCTGAACGAGTGGCCGCGAAGCCCATGCGGTACACGACGTTGTCGAGTCGGCACTCGAGCAGCTTCAGCAGGTTCTCGCCGGTGGCACCTGATCGGCGAGCCGCCTCGGTGTAATAGTTGGCGAACTGGCGCTCGAGCACGCCGTACATGCGGCGCAGCTTCTGCTTCTCGCGCAGCTGACTGCCGTACTCCGACAAGCGGGTCTTGCGCTCGCTCTTGACGCCACCGGGGGGCACCTGGAACTTGCACTTCGACTCGAGCGGCTTGACGCCACTCTTCAAGAACAGATCGGTGCCCTCGCGACGAGCGAGCTTGCACTTGGGACCAATGTAACGGGCCATGAATGAATCCTCTTGCGACGCGGCGTCAGACGCGACGCTTCTTGGGCGGACGACAGCCGTTGTGCGGAATCGGCGTCACGTCCGAAATGCTGGTGATCTTCAAGCCGCAATTGTTGAGGGCGCGAACCGCCGACTCGCGACCAGGGCCCGGGCCCGCCACACGCACCTCGACATTGCGCAGGCCGTGCTCCTGCGCGGCAGTGCCCGCCTTCTCGGCGGCAACCTGCGCAGCGAACGGCGTGGACTTGCGCGAGCCGCGGAAGCCGCAACCACCAGAGGTCGCCCACGACAGTGTGTTGCCCTGTCGATCGGTGATCGTGATGATCGTGTTGTTGAAGGATGCATGGACGTGCGCGATACCGTCGAGCACGTTCTTGCGGGCCTTTTTCGGCTTCTTTGCGCCGCCAGCGGCGCCCGATTGCGATTTCTGTTCTGCCATGTGCTTTTGCCTGCTGACCCTTTATGCCTTGCCCGGGGGCGCGTTGAGTTTGACGGCTTGCTTGCGCGGACCCTTGCGCGTACGCGCATTGGTGCGCGTGCGCTGGCCGCGGACCGGCAGGCCCTTGCGATGCCGCATGCCGCGGTAAGTACCGAGATCCATCAAGCGTTTGATGTTCATCGACACATCACGACGCAGGTCGCCCTCGACCAGGCCGCGCGAAATCTGCGTACGCAGCGCGTTGACCTCGGCCTCGGTCAGATCCTTCACCTTCGTGGTGGGATCGACGCCTGCGGCTTCGCAGACGGTGCGCGCACGAGTGCGCCCCACACCGTAGATATGAGTCAGACCGATGACCACATGCTTGTTCATCGGGATGTTGATGCCGGCGATACGTGCCATTTTTTCTGCCCCGAAGCCGCGTAAAAGCGCGGCATTCTACTGAAATACCCTTGACTCTCAACCCTGCCGCTGCTTGTGCCGCGGATCCTTGCAAATCACGTAAACGACGCCACGGCGCCGCACGATCTTGCAATCCTTGCAAATCTTCTTAACCGACGGACGAACTTTCATGTCAGATACCCTTTGATCACTGCGGCGCGCCGCCGCGTCCATAGCCCATCAGATTGGCCTGCTTCAACAGACCCGGATACTGGTGGGACATCAAGTGCGCCTGCAGTTGCGCCATGAAATCCATGGCCACGACCACGACGATGAGCAGCGAAGTACCACCGAATA
>RGWK01000193.1 GCA_010029775.1 Gammaproteobacteria bacterium | reverse complement strand
TCCATGAAGAACGCCTTGCAACCCGTCATCCTCGCCGGCGGTTCCGGCACCCGCCTGTGGCCGTTGTCCCGCGAGGGCTACCCGAAGCAGTTCTTAATCCTAGATGGCAACACGAGTCTGCTGCAGCAGACGGCGCAGCGCGTGGCCGCGCTCGCCAGCACCGGCGCTGCGGTACAACCGCCCCTCGTGGTGGGCGGCGAGGAGCACCGCTTCCTCATCGTCGATCAGTTGCGCGAGATTCGCTGCGAACCGGCTCACGTGATCCTGGAGCCGCTCGGTCGTAATACGGCCCCTGCGATCACGCTCGCCGCGCTGCACGCCAGCGCTGCGGGCGAAGACCCGGTGCTGGTGGTGACGCCCGCCGATCAGACGGTGCGTGATCCGGCGGCTTTCACGGCTGCACTCGCCGCGGCAGCAGAGGCTGCGTCGAGCGGCGATATCGTGGTGCTCGGCATCCCGCCGGAGCGGCCTGAGACGGGCTTCGGTTACATCCGCTGCAGTGCTGCGGCCTCTGCGAGCAATGCCGGCAGCGCGGCCGCAGTCGAGCAATTCGTCGAGAAGCCCGACCTCGCCACGGCCGTGCGCTACCTCGAAGAGGGCGGCTACTACTGGAACGCCGGCATTTTCGTCTTGCGCGCCAGCACCTGGCTCAAGGCGCTTGGCACCTTCCGACCGGATATTCTCGAAGCGACGCGTAGCGCGTTCGAGGCGCGCAAGGTGGACGGCAAGTTCATACGCCCGAACCGCGAGGCCTTCGCCCAAGTGCCTTCCGAGTCCATCGACTATGCGGTCATGGAGCGTTGCCCGGGATCAAAGATTGCCGTACGCATGGTGCCTTGTGCGGCTGGTTGGAGTGACCTCGGTGCCTGGGAAGCCGTCTGGCAGGTCGGTGACAAGGACGAGGCGGGTAATGTGACCTCGGGCGATGTACTGCTCAATGGCACTCGCAACACGCTGGTGCATGCCACGCACCGTCTGGTCGGTGCCATCGGACTCGAGGACATCGTCGTCGTCGAAACGCCGGACGCCGTGCTCGTTAGCCATCGCAACCACAGTCAGGCCGTCAAGAAAATCGTCGGCGAGCTCAGCACCAGTGGCCGCGGCGAACACAGCCAGCACCGCAAGGTGCACCGGCCTTGGGGCTGGTACGACAGCATCGACATGGGGGATCGCTTCCAGGTCAAGCGCATCATGGTCAAGCCCGGTGCGTCACTCAGCCTGCAGATGCACCATCACCGCGCCGAACACTGGATTGTCGTGCGTGGCACGGCCGAGGTGCGCTGCGGCGAGAAGACGCTGATGCTCACTGAGAACCAGAGCACCTATATCCCGCTCGGCGAGACCCATCGTCTCGCCAATCCCGGCAAAGTGCCGCTCGAAATCATTGAAGTGCAGTCAGGCAGTTATCTCGGCGAAGATGACATCGTGCGCTTCGAAGACACCTACGGGCGCAGCAAGCCGGGCTGACGTTGCGCCGCAACGCATTGGCGCGGCTGACGGTATGACGCGTCAGCCGTATCCGGCTCGCCACTCGGCCTTGTATTGGATGCCAAGTTGCAGAATGCGCTGCAGCAGTTGCGGGTAGCCGATGCCCGCTGACAAGGCCGACTGGGCGAAGTCCTCCGCTGCGGCGAGACAGGGGTTTGCATTCGCCTCGAGCACAAACACTTGCCCATCGTCGCGCACCCTAAAATCCATGCGCGCGTAACCCGACAGGCCGAGCGATCGATAGATACGTCGCGATAACCGATCGAGGGTCGCTGTCACCGACGGGGGCAGATCAAGCGCCGCGGCACGGGTGATGCCATGGCGCTGCTGGTACTTCCGGTCCCACTTCACCTTGCGCGTGGCAATCGCCGATTGCCCCTCGCCCATCGACCCGAACGAGAGCTCCCACGGCGGCAGACAGGTAATACGTTCGTTGCCGAGCACGCCAACGTAAACCTCGCGTCCGGCAATGTACTCCTCGACCAGCGCATCGGTACCCACCTGACCGTGGATGAAGGCGATACGATCCTGCAACTGTTGCGCCGTCTCCACCACCGAGGCCTGCGAGATGCCGAGCGAGGCGTCTTCGGTCGCCGACTTCACGAACAACGGATAACGCAGACCCGCAGGCACACGGGTCTTCACGCCCTTGCGGAACACGGCGAACTGCGGCGTCGGGATTCGGTGCGAGGTGAGCAGGCGCTTCGAGAGCGGCTTGTCGCGCGAGAGCAGCAAACCGCGCGGGTTGCAGCCCGTGTAGGGCTGCTGCATCAGTTCGAGGAACGCCACGACGTGCTGGTCGTAGGTCACGATGCCGTTGAACTCCTCGAGCAGGTTGAAGACGACGTCGGGGTGCCAGTCAGTGATCGCCGCACGTAACTCGGTAAGGCTGTCCATCACACCGAGGCACTGGACCTCGTGGCCGAGCCCACGCAGATTCTGGATGACGTCGTATTCCGTGCGCCATTCGTCGATCTGCTGATCGGTGTATCCCTCGAGACTCGCGGGCGGCACGAGACTCTGATGCACCACCACGAGAATACGCAGACTCTTCACCGTGAAAACCTCATCACAATGCAAACCCCACCTTGATTCCCCGTCGACCCGCGCGTGCGAGTCGCAACACCATAGCCCGAGCGTGTTGCAGGCATTCGGGTCCGCTGCCCTTCAACCACAATTGCCGCTCGCGGCAACGCTCGATGGCGAGATCAATGAGCTGACCCGCGCTGTAAGCATCGATCCCGCCCTGCTGTGTCGCCACGCGCATGAGCTCGGCCCGCCGGGCTCGCAGCCAAGTGTCGGCGCGACGCGCGCGACCCTCGCGCGGCTTGCCGGCGAATGCCTTGCCAAGCCGTTGATCGATCGCCGAGAAATCGCACTGCGTACGCCGCGCAAGGATCTGGCGGTAATACTCGCCGAGCGTGAGTTCGTTGACCGCGACGCTTTCGATGCGCGTCGCCGAACGCACCACGGGGTCACGCTCGCGTATGCTCGACATGAGTGCCTGCATGGCCTCGAGTTTGACGAGTGCGGGCCAGCCCGCGTAGCGCTTGCGCCAGGCCGAGCGCGGCGACAACCAGACCGCAAAGGTCTCGGCGAAATCTTCAGCCGGATGCGCCTGTGCGTACCAGCCGTCGAGGTGCTGCACATAATCGCGACTACGAGTGTCGATGACATAACGGTCGGGATACGGTGCGCGCGGCGGACCGAACGTGTCGCGCCACAGCTTGCGTCGTCGCAATCGATAGGCCGTATCCACGGCGTGTCCGACCTCGTGTCGCAGGATGCGCATCAAGCTTGTCGAGTTGCCACCCTCGACAGTACGCGCCATGCGTCGCTCCAATCGCTCCAGACGCGGGTGGGCGAGGTAGAACGGGATCGCGATCCCCGGCACGCCATCGGGAGAAAACCATTCCTCTGAAAACCAGACGTGCGGTTGCAGGCGTATACCCGCCGCATCGAGCTCGCGGTGCAATCGCGCGATGGCGCGCCGCAGCACGGCTCGCTGCGGTGGCCCGAGATGCAAATCACGGAAGCGGCGCCGCAGCAGTCGTGCATCGGTGTCGCGCGCCCAGACGGGCGTGCGTCGGCCGAGTCGCTGCGCGCGACTCATGACGGCGGCTCTCCGCTCGATTCGGCGAGCGCAATCAGTGCTTCGGTCAGCAGCGCGTCGGCGATGTGCTCGAGCTCCTCGCGCTGTACGAGCGCGGTTCGCCACGCGAGCGGGATGGCCTCGACACCGTAGACGGCGCCGGCCAACTGCCCGCAGACCGCGGCCACCACGTCAGCATCACCGCCCTGATTGACGACCTGCAGCACCGCTTGTTTCCAACTGGTCGTTTCAGCCACGGCCTGCGTGGCGAGCGCCAGTACGCGTGCCGCCTCGTTGCCATCGCCCGTACGGCGCACGGCGTGCACCTCGAGCGGCGCGTGACGACCGGCGAGCGCCGAGCACAGCGTCAGGCTGAAATCCCGCACCACCTCGTACGTCCGCGCATCGTGGCTCGTCACACCGACCATGCCACGCAGATCCTCCAGCAAACGACGCTCGTCACCGAAGCGGAACATCGCAAGCGGTGCCGTGCGCACCAGCGCATCGGCTCCGTCGGGCACCGTCGACTCCGGTGCGCCGGATGTCAGCGCCCGGGCCACACTCGCCGTGATGCCCAGGCACTCGCCGGTGGCCGAACCCTCGCCGTCACGCTGCCAGCGACGAAACCGCTCGCGCTGATCGTCGGCGTCGCATTCACCGCGCTCGAGCAGGCTTCGCGCGAGGGCAAGGCTCAGCGCCGTGTCATCGCTCCACGCGCCGCGTGGCAGATCAAAGGGTCCGCCGCCCAGCAGATCGCGAACCGGGGCAAAACTTCCCGGTCGGGCAAACTGCACGGCCGCAGCCAAGGCATCGCCGACAGCGAGCCCCAGCAACGCACCGCGAAAACGACTGCGCAAGCGCGAAACAAGCGCGAGGGAATCGGCCGATGAATCCGGCTCAGAGCTCATGCGTGCTGGCACG
>RGWK01000192.1 GCA_010029775.1 Gammaproteobacteria bacterium | reverse complement strand
AGCCGAGCGCCGTCGACCGGACAGCAAACTGCCCTCACCGAAAAATTGACCGGTACCCAGGGTGATGCGCCGCGACTCGTCCTCTTCGCCGATTTCGATCTGCACGCTGCCATCGAGGATCGTGTAAAACGAGTTCGTGTAGTCGTTACGACGAAAAACGATCTCGCCCTCGCGCGGGCAATGCACCGCACTGCCCAAGATAAGCTCGCGGAACATCAGTGGGTTAACCGACGCAAAAAGCGGAATCCGCTCCTGCATCCGCTGCAGCGTCGCCGTCACCGACGATCGCTCGGGGAGCGAGGCAAACTTTGCAGCCAGCAGCGGCTCATCGGCCGGCTCCACAGCCTCGCCCTGGATGTAGCCGACGACCTCGTAACCCTGATTCATCGCCTGCTTGATGAGCGGATAGCCACCGAGGGCGCCGATCACGTAAAGGCCAGGAACGTTCGACTCGTATTGAGCGCTGAGTTCGGGCAGTGCGGCGGCGTCCGCCGACGGAAAGCGAATGCCGCAAGACTCGACGAATTTTCGTGGCGGGACGGCTCCGATCCGCGCAATGATCCGGTGGCACGGCACGGCCGTATCGCCCTCGGGCGTGGCGAGGGTGAGCAGATACGGCGCCTCGGCACTCTCAGTGGCCGTCACCGACACGCAACTCGACTTGTAGAAACAGCCGAGCGTCTGCTCGTCGATGGCCTTGAGGATCAGACTCAGGTTGCCGTCCTTGATGCGCGCGAACTCTTCCGCGCGATTGACGATGAATACCCGGTTCTGCTTCGCGAGGGCGACCGCATTCTCGATGGCGGCATCGCCCGCCCCGACGACGATGATGGTCTCTCCCTGATACTCGTCCGGATCGTCGAGCGTGTACTGCACGCAAGGCAGATCATCCCCCGGCACTCCGAGCCGCCGCGGATTACCCTGCACGCCGATTGAGAAAATCACGTGCTCCGCGTGCAGCGTCTCCCCGGTCTTGAGGGTAAGAACGAACTGGCCACGCTCGCCTTCGATACGCGTGACTTCGCTCTCGCAGCGAAGGTTCACGCCCAGTCGCTCTAGACCGGCCGCCCACTCTTCCAAGATTTTCTCGCGCACACCCGCAGCGAACGGCAAGGGACTGCGCAGCGGCAGCACGTTCGGCTCCGCCATCACGTGCTTGCCTTTCTGGTAACGCTGGATGGTGTTGGCGTGCGCCGGACTCTGCTCGAGCAGCACGTGCGAGACTCCGAGTTCGGCCGCTCGTGCGGCCGCGCTCAGACCGCCGGGCCCAGCCCCGACGATCGCGATCCGGAAAGGCTCAACGCTCAAGGGGTCGTCGCAGCTGCCGCTTCCGCCTTGCTGATGTAGGCATCAAGGGCCGTCTGGGCCATTCGACCGCAACCCTCGATTTCCGATACGGCAAGAATCGCTTCGAGCGTCTGCAATTCCTCAAGGCTGCGACACTTTTCGTTGCCGCGCATCGCTCCAAAGTTGCGCCGCGGGGGCGGCCGATTGACGAGCGCTGCAAGCGTGGCACTCGCAGCGCTGCTTCCCGGCTTCGCGATCCCCGGAACTTTGATTCCGGCGTCGGTGCCCTTGAGGATCACGACCTCACCGCCGGCAGAAATGAGTGTCACTACCGCACCCACAGCCGCGGGTACCACGGCTCCTGCCGCCAGCGCGGTGCCCTTGACGATCGAGGCATCCGTCGAGCGTGCCACGATGTAATCGCTCGCAGCTGCGAGGCCGCCCAACATGCCGAGCGCCAGTACGGCGCTGGTTCTGAGAATATTCCGCATACGTTCCTCTCCTGTCGACCCCGAGTTCGATATTACCTCAGCAGCATTGCAACGCGTGGTCAGCGCGCCTGAGGCGCGCCGACGACAGCCAGCGCCGCCCACTGCAAGGGGTCCGCCGCGCCAGAATTTATTTGCGCAAGTTGCGCGGCACGCAAGGCTTCGGGAGCCGCATCGCCCGCCTGTAACCGCTCGAAGAACACCCTCATGAGATTGACCGTGTCTTCGTCCGGCAGCACCCAATGCGACACCATCACACTGCGTGCGCCCGCATAAAAGAACGATCGGGCGAGACCGGACAGCGCATCGCCACCCGAGGGTAGACCCGACTCCCCGGGCGCGACCGGCTGCGGATTACCGGTGTCACAGGCCGAGAGCACCACGAGATCTGCATCGAGCTTCAGGTCCAGGATCTGCGCAGAGTCCAAAAACACGCCCGCCTTGTCCGATACCGCCGAGGTCAGCAGCGCCGCATCCGGCAAACACCCGGCCGCCTCGGGAAAATCGGTGCCGAACACGCCGTGGGTGGAAAACATCAGCACCCGTGCTGCCGCGACCTGCTCGGAGTTGAGCACATTGCGATCGGTGAACCGATTACGCAGCAGCACGCTGCGATCGTCTGCTCCGATTACCCGCTTCACTGCCTCAAGCTCGGCCGCCGTGCCCGAAAGGCGGGGCAGCTTTGCGAGGGCGGAAGTCAACAGCGCCTCGCAACCCGACGGCAAGCGACGCGCATTGAGAATGGAGCGTGTGATGGCGGGCGCGGCTGTGGCACTGGCCAAAGGCAGGAAATCGCCGTAGCCGACGAACGGCACCGTGCCCTGCGAGGGACCCGCCGCACGGGCAGAGACGAAGGCGCGCATGCTCGGCATGCGCGCTGATCGAAATCGACGTCCGGATTACGCACCGACTTCTTGATGCGGCCGACCAACTCTGCGGCCTTGGACTCGCCGATGCTGATTTCGAACGCACGAACGCTGTCGCGATCGATGAGCAGACCAATCCCCGACTGCAGGCCGATCGCAAGACGCAGCATGCGCTCGCGGGGTCCCAAGGAGTTTTTTAAGGTATCGATGCTGACAGGCTCGAGTGTCACGAGCCCGAAATTCGGAAAAAGCTGATTAACCTGCTGCTCCAGCGTCTCGACGCGCGAGCGCCAGGTCGCGACGTCTTCTTCCGCTGTCTGCTTCACATCGGGCGGCGCGTCCGCCGGAAGATTCGACAAACGGGTCAAGGCGCGGCGCAACGAGCGGTCGGCATCCTGCCACGAACGGATGACGCCACCATTGGGTCCGGCAAGTAGTCTCGCGGCCGTTGCAGCAGCCGTCTGCGCCACCGCGGGTGTCGCCAAGGTTTCGAACGCGGCGAACAGATCGGCCGCTTCCTCCGGCTTGGCAACTTTAGGCAGCTTACGTACCAGCGTCGTCAGATACGTCATGGCCCGAATCGGGGCAACGCCGCGATTCTCGGTCTGCTCGCGATACATCTCGAAGGCCTGCGCATAGCGCTGCAGAGCCTCCTCCTCGCGTTTGGCCGCTTGCAGAGCACCACCGAGATCCATCAACAGATTGGCTTCGATGCGCGTGCCGGTGGCGATGCGACGATAGCGCGTCAGCGCCTCCTCGAGGATTCGCACTGCCGAGTCGGGGCGCCCGTCCGCGATTTCGAGTGCCGCACGATCCTGCGCAAGACCCGACTGCAACCAGCTTCCGGCACGTGCATCGACATTCGCCGCCGTGTCCGCTGCGGCCGCAAGACCCGGGCGACCGGCACTCACGCCTTTGTCGCGCGACTCGGCCACCGCCAGTGCTCGGAGCATCTGCGATTCGAGAATGGTCACGCGCGCGGCGACGGGCAATCTCGCGATGGTCTGGTCTACCTGCACCCGCTCCACCTGCCCCGAACGTCGCCAGGCATCAATGAATTCGCGGGCCTGAGTGGCGCGCGCTCGCACATCTGCGAGCTTGCCCGCGTTGAGCGCCGTAAGCGCCGCATACGCCGATACCTTGGCGCGAAGATACAGGTCCTCGGCCTTTTCGGCGTTTTGCGCCGCCTCGGCGAGTGCGCGCTCCGCCTCCGGAAAGCGCCGCTGATTCGACAAATTCAATGCCCGCTCGGATTGAAGGTCGGCGCGACCGGCAAAATCCTCAGGCCATAGCCCGGCATGGATCCGTATGGCATCGGCGAACTGAAGTTCGGCCGAGCCGAACAACCACATCGAATTGTTCTCGAAGGCTGCGGCACGCAAGCTCGCGAAGTCGCCAAAACCGCCGCCTGACAAATCGTTTCCGAGCACGGTCTCGAGGTTGGCGAGCAACGCACTACGCGGCCCGCGCGATCGCGCCTTGGTGGGCTCGGGTTCGACGCCTGCGAAGATGCGGATGGCGCGCTCTACAACGGGCGCCGAAGCCGGCGGCGAATCACCCGCAAGCAAGCCACGCGCGTTCGAAGCCGCCAGCAAGATGGTCGCGGGGCGTTCGCCGGCACTCGTACCACCCGCACAAAAGAAACTGACCTCTGCGGTCACACCCTCCGGGGACCACTCCTGTGGCCGAGGCCCCACGCAGAGCGGGGCCACGGCGTCCCGCCAGCCCTTGAGCGCGTCATCCTTCGGACGACTGCCGAGAATGTACAGGCGACCGATGCCGCCCGCACGGCCGCAACTGATGTCGTAGGCCAGATCGCGACGAGGGTCGCGTAGCAGTGGATCGCCGTACAAGCGCCGCGCTGTGCAGGCGCGGCCCGTCGGATCGGCGCCAAGATTGACCGACGGTTTACTGACCC
>RGWK01000191.1 GCA_010029775.1 Gammaproteobacteria bacterium | reverse complement strand
GCGGCACGGATTGGCGTACCCATGCCGAGCCGTACCGTGCAGCGGTCGAGCGTCGGCTCGAGTCCACGGTGCTGCCGGGTCTCAGCCAATCGATTGCGACCTCGCACATGCTGACGCCCCTCGATTTTCGCGATCGTCTCTCCTCCGTGAACGGTGCGGCATTCGCCATGGAGCCGCAGTTGTTCCAGAGCGCGTGGTTCCGTCCGCACAATCGCAGCGAGGAGGTCGAAGGCTTGTATCTCGTGGGCGCCGGAACGCACCCCGGAGCAGGGCTTCCGGGAGTGCTGTCCTCCGCCCGCATACTCGACAAGATCGTTCCGTCGCCGCGCTGAACGCCTTAGGCGGCGTCGGCGGCGAGCCGAGCGGCGGCGAGGCGCCCCGACAGTGTTGCCATCGGGATGCCGGGTCCGGGGTGAGCGGATCCGCCCGCCAGATATAGCCCTCCGATCGCGGTCTGCGAGGCGGGCTTCTCGAAACTCGCGAAGGCGCCGTGATTGGCACGGCCGTACAGAGCGCCACCGGTACAGGGGAACAGGCGCTCGAAATCCTGCGGCCGTGTCACCACCCCATCGCCCGTTTGGCGTTCGATCTGCAGGCCGCAACGCTCGAGCAGATCGAATACGTGCCGTTCGAGCGTCGAGAGCGTGGCATCGTCAATGCCGCCACGATCGCCATCAGCAGGCGCATTGACGAGCAGCAGCAGGCGTTCGCGACCCCGCTCACCTTCGACCATTCGCGTCGACTCGCTCCGATCCTGTGCGCAGACATAGATCGTCGGCTGCTGGGTAATACGGCGCTCGGCGAAAATGGCGGAGAACTCACTCGGATAGTCGTTGGCAAAGAATACGTTGTGATGCTGCAGTTCGAGACCGCGGGTTTGCGCATGCAGGCACCACGTGACTGCCGAGAGACCTCGCTGCTGCGGTGTGATCGCGCGCGCCGCCGGGCGAACGTTATCACCGAGTGCGCCACTGGCCAGCGCGTTGGCATCGCCGTTGAAGACTACGGCGTCCGCATCGAGGATCTCGCCCGATGGCAATTCGACACCGCTCACCCGACCGTCGCGTGTCAGGATGCGTTTCACGGGGGTGTCATAGCGATACTCGGCGCCCTGCGCGCGACCGAGTTTCTCTAGAGCTTGGGCCACCTCGCGCATGCCGCCGCGGCGACGAGCCGACGTAGGTTGCGTAGCGACCAAACAGTTGCCGCAGTCGTGGATCGCGAAAATGACTGCCGAGCGCCTGCCACAGCGACTGCCAGGGCGGGGTGCGCCACATTGAGGCGAGGCCTTGGGCGCCAAGCCGCGTCACGAGTTGTGCGGGCGAGGGTCGTGCCACCGTCATGAAACTGTCGCGCAACGCCGCATACACGCGCGCGCTGCGCTGGCACAGCTCGAGATAGCCCTGCGCCTCGCGCTCGCCGGCGAACTCGCCGATGGCGGCTGCGGATCGTTGCACATCGGCGTGCAGGTCAAGCACGCCGCCCGAGCTCCACGCATGTCGCGCGAGTATGTCTGCGCGTTCGAGTGCCAGATGATCTTCGAGGCGTTCGCCACAATCGCGGAATAATTGTGCGAAGACCTCGTGCATCGTGAATACGGTGGGCCCGGCGTCGATTGCCTGTCCGTTGACAACGACGCTGCGCAACTTGCCGCCTGCTGCTGCTGCGCGTTCGAGTACCGTGACGGTACGTCCTTGGCGGGCCAGATCCGCTGCGGCCGCAAGGCCTCCCATGCCAGCGCCGACGACGATGACGCGCCGCATCTTTCGGTTCAGCTGCGCGCCGGTGCCCGGCGAGAGACGCTGGCCTGATGGTAGAGGATGAGCCCAAGACCGACGACCAGGGGGATCGCCCACAGGCCAGGATGCAGGGCAAGGGCCGGTACGGTACGCACGGCGCCGAAGGCAAAGAATGCCGTGTACACCGAGATACCGGTGCCGACCAGGGCCTTGATGTGCTCGCGCAACCAGTCGAGTGGCCGGCGCTGCGGCTTGTAGAGGAACCAAAGATTGGTGGCGACCGTCGCAAGCCCTATAGCCGGCATGCCGAGCATCAGCGGCAAATCCGCGCGCCAGGACTGGTAGGCACAGTGGATGGAGGCAATGAGCAGCGCGAATTGCAGCGCGAGATTGCGCCACTCGAGGTTGGCCTCGTGTCGTTCGCGATTCTGCACGCATAGCCAGCCGTACCACGCGAGGTTCAGTGTGAGGATCGCAAGACCTTGCATCATCCAACCGAAGATGCCGCGGATCCATACCGGATCGGTCAGATGCGGATGCGTGCCGAGCGGGTCAAGTAGCGTGCAAGTACTGATGCCGAGGGCGGCCGTGCCGGTCGCGAGCATGCACACGCTGAACACACGACCCCACTTGCGATGTTGCGCGCCACCTTTCAGGCCGAGCACCGGCACCCAGAACGCGACCAGTCCTACACTGCCAAAGAGGATGTGCAGGACCACAAAGATGTTGAAAAAAGTTGGGATCCACGAGTCCATGAGGTGGTGATGCTGCGCTGCAAGCGTGCGCCTGTAAAGTGTTCAGCCCTTCACGCGGACGCCGGTGCGCGTTAGGGTAATGCCATGAGCTCGTTGTACGTTCCTCCGCGGCCGCAGCCCTTGGCTGCGCTGGTGTCATTGCTGCGGGTCATGGCGCAGGGGGACGGCGATCTGCTGAGTTTGCTGCCCGCCAAGGCCTATCGCGTGAAAACGGGCTGGCTCGGCTACTCGCGACGCTCGATCCTCATCGTCAATGAGCCTGAACTATTGCGGGACATCCTCACCGATCCCACGGATATCTACCCGAAGAACGATTTGATGGTCGGTGCGCTCGAGCCGCTCGTGGGCAATTCCATCTTCGTTTCGAGCGGTGCCGTGTGGCGCCGGCAACGTCAGATGATTGATCCAGCGTTCTCGCACATGCGTCTGAACAAGGCGTTCATCTCGATGTCGGCGGCCGTTGACGACTACGAACGTCGGCTCGATGAATCGGCCGAGCGGGGTGAATCCTTCTCGCTCGATCTGGCGATGAGCCATCTGACGGCGGACATCATTTGTCGCACCGTGTTCTCGACCTCGCTGAAATCACAAACCGCCGTCGACGTATTCGAGGCCTTCACGGTATTCGAGCGCACCTGCGCGCAGGTCGAATTGAAGCGTTTGATCTTCGATGCGCCGTTTGCGGCAATTCCGCAGCATCCGCAGGTGCTGGAGGCCTGTGAGCGCATCCGTCGGCATCTCGGCGATCTGGTCGACACGCACCTCAGCGCCGGTGAGGGACAGTACGACGACATTGCCGCCGAGGTCATTGCCGCCCGCGACGTGCAGACCGGCGAGAGCTTCACACGCAAGGAACTGCTAGATCAGCTCGGCGTGATGTTCCTTGCGGGGCACGAGACGACCGCGAGCGCCCTGATCTGGGCGTTCATGATTCTCGGGCTGCATCCGCCGGCGATGGCGCGCATCCGTGCCGAAGTGGCTGAGATCGCGGGCGACGGGCCCATCAGTCTCGAGCAGGTTCGGCGGATGAGTTACGTGCGCAACGTGTTTCGTGAGGCGCTGCGGCTTTATCCGCCGATCACCTTCATTCCGCGCGTGGCGGCGCAGTCAGCGACCATCGGACCGCATCGGGTCAAGCGGGGTGCCATGCTCATGATCGCGCCGTGGTGCATTCACCGGCATCGCGACTACTGGAAGAACCCGCATGCTTTTGATCCGGATCGCTTCTCCGCCGAGCGCGAACACGAACTCGTGCCAGGCGCCTATTTGCCGTTTGGTCTCGGCCCGCGCGTCTGCGTCGGCGCTGGCTTTGCGCAGCTCGAGGCGAGTCTGATTCTGGCGCGGCTCTGCCGTCGCTACGACTTCAGCGTGCAGGATGCACGCAAAGTGCGCCCCGTGGCGCGTTTGACGACACGTCCCGCGCAACAACTAATGTGCCGGGTCGCGCGCCGGCAGGACAATTCGGGCGTCGCGTGAGCGAGACGGTACTGCTCACCCTCGGTCGACTGCCCAAGGCGCTGGACATCGCGCGCGCCTTGGCTGCGGCAGGGTGCCGAGTCATCGTCGCTGAGCCTTTCAAGCGTCACCTGACCGGCGCCTCCCGAGCGGTGGCGCGCAGCGTGGTGGTCCACTCGCCGGTTGACGATCACGAGCGTTACCTCACCGAGCTGCAACGGGTCATCGAGGAGGAAGGCGTCGGCCTCGTGGTGCCGGTATCGGAGGAGATCCTCTTTGCCGCAGCATTGCGCGATCGCCTGCCCAAGGGGGTGCGGCTATTCGCCATGCCATTCGCAACGCTTCGTGCGCTACACGACAAGCATTCTTTTATCGGCGTGTGCGCGGCAGCGGGCGTGGCGGCACCGCAAACCCGGGCCCTCGATGCAGCCGACGCGCAGGCCTTGGCCGATGAGGGTCCGACGGTGGTCAAACCGGTGGCGTCCTGCTCTGGCCGTGGCGTTCAATTCCTTGAGCGCGGCGCACGCTTGCCGAGGGTGACGGAGCCCTGCATCGTGCAGGAATTCTGCGCCGGGCAGGTGCTCAGTACCTTTTCCGTTGCGCGTCAGGG
>RGWK01000020.1 GCA_010029775.1 Gammaproteobacteria bacterium | reverse complement strand
CGCCGGCCGTGCGCGTCTGCTGCTCGAACTGCTGGCCGAGTTGCGGCGGGTCTGCGGCAAAGAATTCGTTATCGGCGTCAAGTTGCCGGGCGAGGACGGCATGCCGCAGGGCATCGACCTCGACACCGCGGCGCAAATCACTACGCTCGTGCACGCGAGTGGCACCGCGGATTATCTGACCTGGTGCTGGGGTGCTCATTCCTCGACACTCGATGCCCACTTGCCGGACCTGCACGGGCCACGCGAGCCGTACGTCTCAAAGATCGCGGCACTCGCCAAGCATGCGCCAGGCGTGGCTATCGGGGCGCTCGGACTGATCACTGACCCCAACCAGGGCGAGCGGCTGCTGCGTGAGGGCGCGGCAGATCTCATCATGCTTGGTCGGCCGCTCGTGACCGACGCGGCGTGGGGTGTGAAGGCGGCCAGCGGGCGCGAGGCCGACATTCGCTACTGCGTTTCGTGCAACACCTGTTGGGGTGCGATCGTCGGTGGCAGTACGCTCGCCTGCGACAACAATCCGCGGGTCGGTAGTGACAACGAGGTTGACTGGCAACCCGAACGAGTTGCGAGTCCAAAGAAAATCGCCATCGTCGGCGCCGGACCTGCAGGCATGGAGGCAGCGTGGCTCGCCGCGGCGCGGGGGCACGAGGTCACGGTGTTCGGCGCCTCCGCCGATGTCGGTGGCAAGACGCGTCTGCATGCGGCCTTGCCGGGTGGTGAAAGTTTATCGAGCGTCTACGACTACCAGCGTCTGCGCGCCGACAAGGCTGGTGTGCGTTTCGTGCTCGGTGCGCGGGCGCAAGCGGCTGACGTTCTGGCAATAACCCCTGATGCTGTCGTGCTCGCGAGCGGCTCGACACCGGCCTGGCCTGCGTGGTTACCCGCCGAGTATCGCGATGCCGAATGGTTTCCCGACGTGCGCGTCGTGGCAGCGCGCCTGCTCGGTCGGCGTACTCGCGAGGAGGGCGTTGCCGTGCTCGTCGATGAGGACCACACGGCGTTTACCTACGCCACGGCAGAATTGCTCGCGCGCTGTTTTTCCAAGGTGGTGCTCGTATCGCCGCGGGAAGGTATCGCGGCTGAAGAACCGCTCGTCAATCGGCAGGGCATCCAGCGGCGTATGGCTGCGCTCGGCGTGCAGTTGCAGCCGTGGAGCGAACCGTTGATCGACGAGAGTATTGCCGACGGTCGACTGCGCTTGCGCGATGTACTCGGTCGCGCCGAGCGCGTGATCGACGGTGTGGTGCTTGTCACCCATGCCACGGCACGTATCCCCGAGCTCGAATTGCTGCACGCCTTGCGCGCGGCGGGCCTTCCGGTACACCGCATCGGTGATGCCAAGGCGCCGCGCTCGCTGCTGATGGCGACCAGCGAGGGCTACCAGCTCGGGCTGCAACTTTGAGTCGCGTGACCCCGCTCACGGTGGCACTCGAAGGGGTGTCACTGCACCGCGGCGAGCGTCGGGTTCTCGATCGGATCCACTGGCGGCTCGAGCCTGGGCAGCGCTGGCTTCTGCTTGGCGGCAACGGCGCGGGCAAGACGCAGTTGCTGAAACTCATCTCTGGCGCCGTATGGCCTGACCCCACGCCTAAATCCGTGCGTCGATATCTTTGGCGCAGGCAGTGGCAGGACACGCCGCAGCTGGTGATGGAGCATATCGCCTACGTCGGTCCCGAACGGCAAGATCGCCACGAGCGGCATGGCTGGAATTTCACCGCGCTCGAGATCGTCGGGACGGGCCTCACTCGCAGCGATATCCCGCAGGGCCCTTTGAGTTCTCGCCAGCGGCTCGCCGGGCTTGGCTATCTGCGCGCCCTCGGCATCGCTCGCCTCGCGGAGCGGAAACTGCTTGAGCTTTCATATGGACAGCGTCGGCTCGTCCTGCTGGCCCGCGCCTTGGCCACGCGACCCAGCTTGCTGCTGCTCGATGAGTTGCTGGGGGGGCTGGATGCGCAGCATCGCGCGCGGGTGTTGCGTGCACTCGCACGTTGCGACATTCCATGGGTGCTGAGCACGCACCGACTCGAGGAGATGCCATCGTCGACAACGCATCGCGCTCACCTGGTAGCGGGTCGCTTGCTGGAGCAGGGTCCGCGTGAACGCCAGGCATCGCAGCCTTCACCATCAGCCGAGGCGTCACAGCCGGCGCCACGGCGAGTCTGGCGATCAGCGGCGAAGCGGCCGCGCAACCTGGTGCTCGTCGCTGCTGAGTCCATCGATGTCTATCTCGACTACCGCCGCGTGCTGCACGAGGTCGATTTCGCCGTGTGTGCCGGGGAGTGCTGGGTGGTGCACGGCGGTAACGGGTCGGGGAAAACCACGCTGCTGCGCGGGGCATTGCTGCTGGGGTGCCGCTCGAGGTGTTTCGGCGCTGGTGCGCCATCGTCGCGCCACACCTGCAAAGCGATCCGCCGGCTTACGATTCGGCGCTCGAGATCGTGGTCAGCGGTTTGCGCTCGAGCATCGGTCTCGACGGACCGCCGAGCATCGGCGAGCAGCGCCGTGCACGTCGGGCCTTGGCGGACATGGGAATGGCCGAGCACGCCGGTCGGCGGTTGTCGGAATTGTCCTACGGTCAGGCACGGCGGGTGCTTTTTGCACGGGCATTCGTGCTGCGGCCCCGTTTGCTGCTGCTGGATGAGCCGCTCGCGGGCATCGATGCGGACACCCGCATGGCGCTGCGCGATCGTATCGACGCTTTTGTGGCCGCCGGTGGTGCCGTGATCATGAGCAGCCATCATCGGGACGAGTGGCCGCGGCGGACGAGCCACGAGTTGCAACTTGCAGCGGGGCGGATGCGCTACGTTGGAGTCGGTCGCGGCTAGCGACCGGGGTGTGGATGCGGCGGGTCAGCCGCCGGGGTGTCCGAGTCGGGCGCGACCGATAATGCGGGACGCAGGTTCCCCGCAGGCGGTGTTCATGAAAAGTTTGGGCGTGTTGTGGCTGGTGGTCTTCATCAGTCTGGCCGGTTTCGGCATCACCACCATCCCGTTCCCCTTCGTCGCCGAATCGATGGGGGCCTCGGATTTCTGGAAGACCTTCGGCGGCGCCGGTGTGTTTTCGCTGTTTCAACTCGCCGCGACTCCGCTCTGGGGGCGTGCCAGCGATGCGTATGGGCGCAAGCCCATCCTGATGCTCAGTTCCGCAGGTACCGTGCTTGCATTTCTTTGGTTGGCCTTGGCGCCAAGCCTCGAGTCGTTACTGATCGCGCGGGCTTTCGGCGGCGCAATGTCGGGAAACCTCGCGGCGGCTTTTGCCTATGCCACCGACGTCACCGAAGAGAAAAATCGCGCGCGGGGTCTTGGCATCGTGGCCTCAGCGTTCGGTGTGGGTTTTGCGATCGGCCCGCCGCTCGGCGGTTTCTTGAGTACGCTCGATGCTGTGCCGAGCATGTACTGGCCAGGTCTCGCCTCGGCAGGATTGTCCGCCATCGCGTTCCTTGGCACGGTGTTTTTGCTCCCCGAGAGTTTGCCGCCCGAACTGCGCAAGCCGCTCGGCAAGTCGCCAGAGCAGCCGGCCCCCGGCGAGGCGGCGGCTCCCAAGGTCACCCCGTGGCAGGCGTTTCGCGGTAACCCGGTATTGATGGGTCTCGTCGGTGCGTCGTTGATCGTGGCGGTGGCCGGTGGGGCGATGCAGTCGGTATTCCAGTTCTGGGGACGCGACTTGTTCAATTACTCGTTACGCGATATCGGGCTGCATTTCATGGCCTTTGCCCTGCTCTCGGCGGTGGGCCAGGCGGGACTCATCGGTCCGTTGACGCGCCGCTTCGGTGAGAAGCACGTGGCTGTCGCCTCGATCGTCGGCGTGACCGTGGGCCTCGCGCTGTTTGCCTTGGCGCAGAATGATGCGATGGTGTGGTTTGCCATCAGCCTGTTCGGTCTCGCCAACGGCCTGTTTCTACCGGCGATCAGCAGTCTCGTCTCGTTCGAGTCCGACCCGAGGTCGCGCGGCACGGTGATGGGCATGTTCAACGCCTCGAGCAGTGCCGGGCGGATCGTGGGGCCTGCGCTCTCCGGGCCGATCTACTTCAAGCTCGGGCCGGCCGCGCCATTCATTCTCTCGGCGATATTGACGGCGATCGGTGCGGTGTTGCTCAGTCGTGCCCATGACAAGCCTCCGCCCTGACCGTCGGTGCTGATGCGCATGCAGCGACGCGATTTCCTGCGTTATTCGGGGCTGGCGGCCTGTGTCGCAGCAGGCGATAGCCGTGTCTTCGCCGACTCGTCGGGCTCCACCTTGCGCCGCTCGCGCGGCGGCACGTTGACCTCTCTTGACCCACATCGCGGCATCTCCGCCACCGACATGGAGATCAATGCCGATCTGTTCGTTGGGCTCACCGCCATCGATGCGCGCGGCGCCATCACTCCAGGGCTCGCGAGTGACTGGACGATCAGTGCCGACGGTCGACGCTACGAGTTTCGCCTGCGGCGCAATTTGCGCTGGTCGGACGGGTCTGGTCTCGATGCCGCAGATGTGGTGGCGAGTTTTCGCCGCATGCTCGCAGCCGACACCGGCATGTTGCTCGCCTACCGCTACGACGCCATCGTCGGCGCCGCAGCGCTACGACGCGGCAAGGCTGCCGCCGCAGCGCTCGGCGTGCGCACCGGCGCTACACCCGATACGGTGATCTTCGAGTTGCTGCGTCCCGAGACCGACCTGCTGAAGTTGCTCGCCGTGGCTTATGTGGTGCCGGTCCGACTGATCGAACGTCTCGGCCGCGACTGGGCCAAGCCGCCCGCCATCGTGGTCAACGGCGCGTATCGCCCGACGAGCTGGGCACAGAACGGTCGCTTGTCGCTCGCGGCCAATCCGCGCTGGTACGGAGCGGGCGCAGGAGCGATGGCGCCGCAGCTCGAGTGGATCACGGGTATCGACGATGCCACTCGACTGCGCTTGTTTCGCTCGGCTGAGCTCGATATCGCGCAGCTCAGCGAGGCCTCCGTACTGAAGCTCGCGCGGGCCGAGCTCGCGCCCTTCCTGCACAGCGTGCCTTTCTACGGTGGCGGATGGCTGGGGCTGAACCTGCGTCGCGGCCCGCTGGTCGATCGGCGGGTGCGCGAGGCGCTTTCGCTCGGCATCGATCGGCGCGTGCTCTGCGACAAGGTTCGTGGCCTCGGGGAGCAACCGACCGAGAGCCTGGTGCCGCAGGCGGTCAGCGACTATCCGGTGCGCGCAGCGCCGGCCTACGCTGCCTGGCCCATGTCGCGTCGGCTTGCGGCGGCGCGCGAGCTGCTCGGTGCGGCCGGCATTAGCCGAGCGCGACCGTTGCGTCTCGTCGGTATCTTTTCTTCGAACCCGCTGACCCAGCGCACGTTTCTCGCCATCGATGCCATGTGGGCGCCGCTCGGAGTGCGGCTCGAGGCGCGAGGCATGGAATCGCGTGCCTACAACATGGCGCTGAATGCGGGCGAGTTCGACCTGATGGATTACGGACCGTTTTCCGCGGTGCAGAGTGCGACGAGTTTCATCGGGCGTTTTCAGAGCGGTTCGTTTCTCAACTATTCGGGTTATGCCGATGCCGAGGTCGATCGGCTGATCGCCGCAGCGGAGTCGAGTATCGATCCCGCGGCGCGTGCTCGTGGCTATCTCGCCGTGGAACGTCTGCTGCTGCGTGATCTGCCGGTGATTCCTCTGTACTCCGGCGTTACGCATCGGCTCGTCGCCGCCCGCGTTCGCGGCTGGGTGGACAGTTCAGGTCTCGCCTCGCCATCGCAGTTTCTCTCTCTTGGAGCACGCGTATGAATCGGTTGTCCAGATTGATCAGCCTCGGTACGGTGGCATGGCTGTGTGTCGTGTCGTTTTCTGCGGCGAGCGCTGCCTCCTCCAATGCCGGCGCCGCGTCGGCAGGCACGGTGCTCATCACGGGCTCTAGCCGCGGTATCGGTTTTGAGTTCGCGCGGCAGTATGCGGCGGCCGGTTGGACGGTCATTGCCACGGCTCGTAAGCCGGCCGAGTCGGCGAGCTTGCGTGAGTTGGCCGTGCGGTATCCGAATGTCCGCCTCGAAGCGCTCGACGTCATTGATGGTGGCAGTGTCGCTGCACTGCGCGATCGCTTGCGCGGCGTGTCCCTCGATGTACTGATCAACAATGCTGGGGATACCGACCAGTTTCGCGGTCAATCCTTGGGTACGCTCGATCACGACCGCTTCGATTACCTCATGCGGCTAAACGCCCAGGGACCGCTGCGTGTCACTGAGGCCCTGCTGCCCAACTTGCAGGCCGGCAGCCAGAAGAAAATCGTGGCGATTTCCTCGCTCGCGGGGTCGCTTGGCGCGCGTGGCGGTGGCATGCCGGGTGGCTACTGGTACAAGGCGAGCAAGGCAGCGCTCAACATGATGGTGGTCTCGCTCGCATTGGAGCTGCAGCCGAAAGGCTTCAAGGTGGTAGCCCTGTCGCCGGGTCAGGTTGATACGCAGGGGTATGCCGCGCGCGGCATCGTCATGCCGGGCACAGTGGCGGTGGAGCAGAGTGTTGCCGGACTGCGCCAGGTCATCGATGGTTTGACGCCCGAGCAATCCGGTCGCTTCATCCGCTACAGTGGTGAAGTTCAGCCTTGGTAGGTATCACGTCGACGGGAGGTTCCATGGTCCAGCTTGTCGTTGGTCTGGTGATTTTTCTCGGCATCCACTCGGTGTCCATCGTCGCGCGTCCGTGGCGCGATGCGATGGTGGCGCGCCTCGGTGCGGGGCGCTGGAAAGCGGTGTATTCGCTCGTGGCACTGCTCGGCTTCGTGCTGATGATCGGCGGCTACAGCGCGGCGCGACTTGAACCCTCGCTGCTGTACGTGCCGCCGGTAGGGCTTAGGCACGTAGCCCAAGCATCCGATGTTGGTAGCCGTGAAGTTCTGGGCGTTGGCGCACTTGCTCGCCAACGGCATGCTGGCCGATGTCCTGCTGTTTGGTTCGCTGCTGCTCTGGGCGGTGCTTGATCGCATCTCGGTCAAACGTCGCGGCGAGGCGCCACCCGCCGCTGAGGGCAAGGCGCTGAACGACATCCTCGCCATCGTACTGGGCCTTGCGGTGTACGGCATATTCGTCATGGGCGGACACCTGAAGCTCTTCGGTGTGTCACCGTTCGGCTGATTTCGTTCTCGACTTGCGGAGATTTTCATGACCGACATCCACGATTTTTCTGCCCGCACCATCGACGGTGTGGAGCAATCGTTGGCCGCCTACCGTGGCAAGGTACTGTTGATCGTCAACGTGGCCAGTCGTTGCGGTTTCACGCCGCAGTACACCGGGCTTGAGGCGCTGCAGCGCAAGTTCGCCGATCGCGGCTTCGCCGTATTGGGATTCCCCTGCGACCAGTTCGGTGCGCAGGAGCCCGGCGATGAGAACGAGATCAAAAATTTCTGTCGCCTCAACTACGATGTGACCTTTCCGATGTTCGCGAAGATCGAGGTCAATGGTGCCGGTGCCCACCCGCTGTATGCACACCTGAAAACTTCGGCCAAGGGCTTGCTCGGTTCGGAGTCGATCAAGTGGAACTTCACCAAGTTTTTGGTCGATCGATCAGGCAAAGTGCTTAAGCGCTACGCGCCGCAGGACAAACCCGAGGCTATTGCGGCTGACATCGAAGCCGTGTTGTGACGCGAATCTTACGGTGATGCGCATGCAGAGCAACGAACCCCGCCGCGGCATCCACATGCTGCTTCTGGCCACATTTCTCGCGGGCGTGGCCGGGTGTACGCCCGCGACCGTACGAGGGCCTGCGCCAGCGGCAGGCCCCATCGAGGCGGCCGCGGAGCCGAATTGGCAAGGCGGCGGCATGGTGGCGGCGGCCAATCCACTGGCGGCCGAAGCCGGTGCCGAGATCCTGCGCGCGGGCGGCTCAGCGGTCGATGCGGCCGTCGCGGTGCAGGCGGTGCTGGGTCTCGTGGAACCGCAGTCCTCGGGCATCGGCGGTGGCGCGTTTCTCGTTCACTATTCCGCAGCAACCGGCGACGTCATCACCTACGACGGGCGTGAGGTTGCGCCTCGCGGCGCAACGGCCGAGATGTTTCTTGATGCGGACGGCAAGCCGTTGCGATTCTTTGATGCCGTGCGCTCGGGGCGCTCGGTCGGCGTACCCGGTGCAGTGGCGATGCTGGAGCTCGCACATCGCGAACACGGTCGGCTGCCGTGGCGGCAGCTGTGGCGCTCCGGCATCACGCTCGCCGAGAACGGGTTTGCGGTATCTCCGCGTTTGAACGAGCTGATCACCGCCGTTGTTTCGCGCGGTACCTTGCCGGCGGATTCCGCGGCGTATCTGACGCTTGATGGCAAAACGCCGCGCCCGGTCGGCAGCGTGCTGCGTAATCCGGACTATGCCGCAACGCTGCGTCGGATCGCAGTGCAGGGCGCGCGTGCACTGAGCGAAGGTCCAATCGCACAGCAGATCGTTGATGCCGTGCGAGCCGACCCGCTGCCCGGCACGCTGACGCTCGAAGACCTGCGCGATTACCGACCGAACCGGCTGGAGCCGGTGTGCAGTCAGTATCGGGTATACCTCGTCTGCGGCATGCGCCCGCCGTCCTCGGGAGGTGTGGCGGTGCTCGCAGCGCTTGGCATCCTCAGTCACGTCGATATGGCCGCGCGGGGTCCGCAGACGGTGGCGGGGTGGCACCATCTCATCGAAGCCCAGCGCCTCGCTTACGCGGATCGTGACACCTATGTCGCCGACGACCGCTATGAGGCGGTGCCGATTGCAGGACTGCTTGATGCCGATTACTTGGCCTCGCGTGCTGCGCTCGTGTCGCCGGATCGGGCCATGCAGCGGGTCGAACCTGGTCGACCGCCGGGCGCAGCAGTGCGCGGGCGGGATTCGTCGGGTGGTACCACCGGCACCAGTCACTTCGTGGTCGTCGATGGGCGTGGCAACGTCGTCTCGATGACGACGACGGTGGAGAGCCTGTTTGGCTCGCAGCGTATGGCCGGCGGCTTTTTTCTCAACAACCAGTTGACCGACTTCAGCTTCACGCCCTTCGACGACAAGGGTCAGCCCATCGCCAACGCGGTGGCGCCGGGCAAGAAGCCGCGTTCCTCGATGTCGCCGACGATCATATTCCGCGATGGCCGCTTTGAACTCGCGGTGGGCTCCCCCGGTGGGCACGCCATCATCGCCTACGTGACGAAGAGCATCGTGGGCATGCTGGATTGGGGGCTGAGCCCGCAGGCAGCGGTCGACTTGCCGAATGTCATCGCCCGCGGCCTCGTGGTTGCTGAGCCCGTGCGCATGGACCCGGCCATGATCGAGTCATTGCGCGCGATGGGTCATCAGTTTCGCGGCGGACGCAGCGGTGGCGAGGTCTCGGGCATCCACGCCGTGCGGCGCTTGTCCGATGGTCGGTTAGAGGGTGCGGCAGACAGTCGGCGAGAGGGTAAGGTGATCGCCGTGCCCTATGATCCGGCTCGTTGATCGACGTTTTCTTCGGGGGTTGCATGACGTCGTTTCTGTACCGCAAGCCGGTGGTCGGCCTGCTTGGCTTGCTGATCGGTTTTTTGACCCAGCCGCTCGGGCACACGGCCTACAAAGTGCTCGAGAGCGGCTTCGACCGTTACGTTTACGTGGCCGCCGTCGTCGTGGGCATCGTCGGCTTCATCATCGTCTGGCGTGGGCTGCGAGGCAGTGAATTGCAGGCGACGCTGTCGGGCTTGATCGGCGGCTGGCTGATCTGGATCGGTTGGTTCGAGTACGCGTTCAAGTTCTTCAGCGTGCTCTACGACGTGCCGGCGTTTCCCGTCGAAGAGAATGGCTACGCCGCCGCGCCGCAGGCCAACATGCTGCAGGCCACCGTGACGATCATGCTCGCGCTGTTTTTGCTTTATGGCATGTTCAATCTGCAGACCAAGTGCAACTTCATGCGCTTCTTCCACCGCAACCTGCGTTTCTCGCCGGGCATGCCCACGCCCGACAACCAGCGCAGTTTTGCGCGCATCACGGCCATGGAAGTGCTGTTCGTGACCTGGTTCTGCTATCTCTTTTGGCTGTACGCGATCTACTTGGGCACTCGCGGCACCGGCGTGCAGATCATCATGGGTCTGTACCTGCTGTGGAGCGCGTGGGCGGCGTACCTCGTTTGGAAGTGCACGCAGCAGATTCGCATGGCCGCAGCCTTGCGCTATGGCGTTGGAGCAGGGATTGTCTTGTGGGGGTCGGCGGAAATGCCCGCCCACTTCGGCGCGTATCGCGAGTACTGGCTCTATCCGCTCGAATACCCGATCTTCAACGCGGTGGTGACCGTGGTGTTCGTGACGGCGCTCGTGCTTGCGGCGCGCCGGCCCGCCACTCAGTCGGCAGCGAAATCGGCATCCGTCAGCAGCTGACGCTTGCGGAACAGCGACATGAAGAATCGACGGCCGGCCTTGGCCCCGGTCAGCCACGCCACGCGGGCGCCGGCTTTCTGCGGCTTGAGAATGTTCTCGACCAGCCACGGCGTCACGGTCTCGACGCGATCTGCAAGGATGTTGTAGATACGGCGGGTGCGGGCGATGTCGCGCGCATCGTTGCTGCCCATGTCCCGTTTGAGCAGATCAGTCAGCACGATGCCTGGACTCAAATAGCAGATCTTCACCGGGCTGTTGCGGGTCTCGGCCAGCAGTGCCTTGTTGAAATAGGTCAGGGCGAACTTGCTCGCCCCGTACAGGCCCATGCCGGGATTCATCATGCCGTTGGATCCGTAACCTTCCATGTTGTAAATCGTGCCGCCGCCTTGGGTTTGCATGCCTGTGAGTGCCACCTGCGTGCCCTGCATCATTCCCTGCAGATTGATCTGCTGCACGCTCTGGATGTCCGCGCCGTGCATTTCGCCGGCGCGTTGTCGCGAGGGTGAAATGCCGGCGTTATTGATCCAGATGTCGATTCGGCCGAAGGCGGCGATCGCTTCGTCCCAGAGTCTCTGCAGCGCGTCACGTCGGGCCACGTCGCAGGGTACGCCCAGCACGCGCGCGGACCCGGTCGCCAGCGGTTCAAGTTCGGTTACGGCCTGTTGCACGGCGCCTGCGGTGCGACCACTCACCACGACGTTGTGGCCACGCTTCAGCAGTTCAGCAGCCATGCCCTTGCCGATGCCGCGTGTGCTGCCCGTGATCACAATGGTTTGTTGACTGCTCATCTTGCCCCCCGAGTGCAGGGCTCGATCCTAAGGCTTTGAGCGGCATAGTGACGTCCAAACTGCGGTCAGGCGCCGGGCCGGGTCTGCAGCGATGACGGCGGTCGGTATTCTGGCGTTATCGGGTCGGCCACAAGAGCACGGGGGTACGCGCGTTGGCCACACAAACGGTTGTGATCACGGGCAGCACGCAGGGCTTGGGCTTTGGCTATGCGCGCGAGTTTCTCGCGCGAGGTCTCAACGTCGTGGTCAGTGGTCGCGACCCGGGTAAAGTCGCCGTTGCGGTGGACCGGCTCGCGGCGGGCGGTGCGGCGGATCGCGTCAGCGGCTGCGTGTGCGACGTGGCGGATCTGGCGGCTGTTGAAGCGCTGTGGGCGCACGCTGTGTCGCGCTTCGGGTCGGTCGATATCTGGCTCAACAATGCAGGCTACGCGCGCACCGGCGCGCGCTTTGCCGACATCACGCCCGAGCAGATCGAGTCCATGGTGCGGGCCAACGTCATTGGGTCGATGAATGCTGTCTCGTCAAAGAGCGCCAAGAGCAGCGCGACTCAAAAATTTTGGTCGGTACCATCAGTCCGGGCATCAACCTCACCGAGGGCATGATGCGCGAGCTCAGCCAGCTGCCGATGACCGAGCGTCGTCGTGCACTGAAGCAACTCAATTTCCTGGGTGAACACGTCGAGACGACGACGCCTTGGATCGTCGAGCGCATCCTGGCTGATTCGAAGCAGGGCAACGACATCACCTGGCTGACGAGCAGGCGTTTGCTCCAGCGCGCGTTGGGGGCGCTGTTCGGCGCCCGTCGCGATATCACTTCACGTTATCCGATCGAGGTCTGAGATGAGTGCATCCACGTTCAAACCCTACGCGCCCGGCGACCTGTTCGTGGCAGCCACCGTGCTCAACAACCCGGCCGACGATCACGCCGGACAGGGTCGCATCTTGCAGTACGGTGCGGATCTCGCGCCGAAGGGCGAGTTGCTGCTCGAGCACACCACACACCTCGTCGGGGGGCTCGAGTTCGACGCGGCGGGCGTGCTCTGGGCTTTCGACAGTCAGGAGTTCGTGGTGCTCAATATCCATCGTGATGGCCAGGTGGTGCGGCGTCGCGAGTTTGGTGCTCGACCGTACTCGCACGTCAATTTCGCCGCTGACGGCACACTGCTGTTCGGCGAGCATGTCGTTGGCGATGCCATCAAACCGGAGATTCGCGTGCGCATGCACACGGACATCCCGTTCATGCCGGGCACACAGCGGTTCGGCGACGGCCACGTGTTTCGTTACACGGCGGATGGACGGCTATTGAAGGAGTACGCGACGGCGACGCATGGCGGCATGGGCGGCTTTCTTGGTGTGACGATGTCGGCGCTCGCACCGGATGGCCGCACGCTGGTGTATTGCTCCGAGACGGGGCCGCGGCTGATGCGCTACGACCTCATCGACGATCAGCAACTTCCTGATCTGCAGTCGTTCACGCCGCCGTACCCGCCGGGTCCGCCGCCGATGTTTTTCGGCATGGCATTCTCATCGGATGGCACCTTGTACGTGCTACGTGGCGCCAGCATTCACGTGGTCGATGCCGCGGGCGTCAGCGTGCGACAGATTCCGCTGGAGGGCTTCGGTTGGGCCACCATCGAACTGTGTGCCGATGGCCGTCACGCATTCATCAGCAGTTTCTTCACGGGCGAAGTGGCGAAGATCGATCTGGCGAGCGGTGCCAAGGTCGGCAGCATTGCCACCGGCGCGCCCAAGGCCGTGGCGGGACTCGCCGAGTTCGCAGGCTAATCCGGCAGCGTCACTCGTAGCGCAGGGCTTCGATGGGATCGAGCCCTGCCGCTTTGGATGCCGGGGCGATACCGAATACGACGCCGACGAGTGCGGAGAACCCTGCGGCCGCCAGCATGATCCACACTGGCACGTGAGCCGGCGGGAAATTGGGGATCAACGACGCGATGCCCATGCCGGCCAGCAACCCCAGTGCGATGCCGATGACTCCGCCGAGCAGAGAGAGCAGGGCGGCTTCGAGCAAAAACTGCACGAGGATGTCGCGCCGGGTGGCGCCGAGCGCCTTGAGGATCCCGATCTCGCGGGTGCGCTCGGTGACCGAGACCAACATGATGTTCATGATGCCGATGCCGCCGACGAGCAGCGAAATGCCGACGATACCGGCGAGCACTGCCGTGGCCGTGGTGGTGATCTGCTCGAACTGTTTGACGAACGAATCGGCTGCCTTGATCTCGAAGTCATCATCCTTGCCGGGTGCGATCCGTCGATTGGTGCGGATGGCGCGAATCGCGCGTTCGCGTACTTGGGCGATCTGTGTCAGGTCGGTGACCGTGAACGACACCTCCATGAACGTGCGATCGAAAATACCCGTCAGCGAGCGCGCCACGCTGAAGGGAATGATGACCCTATTGTCCTGACTGAAACCGAAAATTTCGCCACGTTTTTCCAGCAAGCCGACCACGCGGAACCACTCGTTGCCGAGCAGCAGGAATTCACCGACCGGATTCTCCGGCATCTTGAGCTCGTCGCGAACCTCGGTGCCGATCACCACCACGCGTCGACTGCCCTTGTCGTCGCTCGAGGTGATGTAGCGGCCGATCGAGGTGTCGACGTTGAGAACGTACTGCGACTCCTCGGTAGCTCCGAGCACCTGGGGCGTCACGTTGCGACCTTTGTACGACGCGCCGCGCAGCGGCGTGGAGATGATGGGCGCAACCCGCGATATGCCGCTGACCTTGTATCGCAGGACTTCGACGTCGTCGAAGGAGAGCGTATTGATTTGGCCGCTGCGGAAGTTTTCCTGCTCGTTGACAGCCTCGAGCGTCAGCGTATTGCTGCCAAGATCGGAAAACTGGCTGCTGATCGATGCCGAGAATCCTTGCAGCACCGAGACGACGGCGATCACCGCCATGGTGCCGATGAGAATGCCAAGGGTGGTGAGAAAACTGCGCAGCCTATGGGCGTTGAGGCTGGCGAGTGCGGCACGGAAGGCTTCACCGAGGATGTTCATGCTGCTCGCGCCGGGTTCTGCGTGTCTTCGACGATGCGTCCGTCGAAGACACGGATGGTTCGACGGCAGTGCGCGGCAATATCGGGTTCGTGGGTGACCACGATCACCGTCTGCCCTTGGGCATGCAGGGCATCGAAAAGGGCCATGATTTCGGCTGAGGTTCGTGAATCGAGATTGCCCGTGGGCTCATCGGCCAGCAGGATCGAAGGCTGACCCACGAGTGCGCGGGCTACAGCAACGCGTTGGCGTTGCCCGCCCGAGAGTTGGTTGGGGCGGTGATCGAGCCGATCGCCGAGACCGACCTTGGTCAAGGCATCGATCGCCAGCTTGCGTCGCTCAGCGGGCGGCATTCGCCGGTAAACGAGCGGCTGCATCACGTTCTGCAGCGCGGTCTGTCGCGGCAGCAAGTGAAAACTTTGAAACACGAAGCCGATCTCCCGATTGCGGACGGCTGCCAGTTCATCCTCGCTGAGTGAGGAGGTGTCGCGGCCGTTGAGGACGTAGCGCCCCTCACTGGGTGAATCGAGGCAACCGAGCAGGTTCATCAGCGTCGACTTGCCCGAGCCCGACGGGCCAATGAGCGCTACGTATTCGTTGCGACCGATATGCAGATCGACACCCGCGAGCGCGAGCACGGTTTCCTCGCCCAGCACGTAGCGCTTGACGATGCCGTGCAACTCGATCATTCGTCGCCGTCCGCCTTGTCGCCCTTCTGCGCGCTCGGCTCGACCTTGCGCTCCGTCACGGACTCGCCATCGCGCAAACGTCGCAGCGTCTTCGAGGGGCCAACGATCAGTCGATCGCCCGCCTTCACACCCGACTCCACCGACTCCCAGCGATCGTCTGATAGTCCGGTGGTGACCGCCGTTTTTCGTGCCTTGCCGTCTACGGCCAGCCAGACGTAACGCTTAACCACGTTTTTCTCGGGCGTCTCGCTTACCACCGATTCCACCGGAACGGCGAGCGATTTGCCGCCATCACCGAGGTAAATCACGGCGCGCGCACTCATGCCCGAGCGCAGCAGCAGATCCTTCGGGGCCTCGATCGCCAGGGTGACGCGGTAGGAGCGACCCTGGCCATCCACGGTCGGCGTGAGCGCAATTTTCTCGACGCTGCCTTTGAGCGAGTCGTCCGGATAGGCGGCGGCAAATACATCCGCCCGCTGGCCCATGCGGATCTTGGCCACGTCCGCCTCGTCGACCTTGACTTCGGCCTGGATCGCCGAGGTGTCGGCGATCTTCATGAGTTGGGCGCCGGCGAGCGAAGCGGTCGATGGAATGGCGACCTCACCGGCTTTGATGGGCAGCGACACGATACGGCCCGCGATGGGTGCGCGGATCTCGGTCTTGGCACGCTGTTCGCGGGCATCGCTGAGCACGGCGGTGGCCCGCTGCAGTGCTTCTTCCGAGCTCTTCAGATCAGCTTCGGCGACGACGTATTGGTTGCGGTCCTCATCCAGCCGATTGCGGTCGATCAACTGCGCTTCGGCAAGACGCTGGCTGCGCTCGTACTGTTGCTTGCGCAGTGCAACGACCGCACGTTGCCGCTCGATGCTGATGCGGTTCTGTCGTACGCCGGCCTCTTCGCGCGCGATGATGTTGTTGTAGGTCTCGGGGTCGAGGCGCAGCAGTAATTGCCCCTTCTCGACCACATCGCCCTCTTCGACAGCGATACTGGCGACGCGCGCCAGCACTTCGGCCGTCAGGTTGACCTCCACCTTGTAGGCGAGGGTTCCCGAGGCGAGGATGCTCGGGCGCACCTGTTGTTCGGCCACGGTGGCGAAGTCCACGGGTGTGCCGCTGTCGCCGGTGATGCGTTTGAGGCCGAGCGGCACGGCGATCGCCAACACCAGCACGACCCCGGCGATCCATCGCTTGTCAATGTTCATGTCAGTTGAGCAGGGCTTTGATCGCCATGCCTCCGTAGATCAACACGGTGGGCAGCGCAGCGACCACCACTGCACCGGTCCACTTTTTCGCTTGGCTCCAGAGTTTCCAGCCGAGCGCCGCGAGCCATGTGGTCCAAATCGTGAGGAAGCTCGCCGAGGTGGCAAGACCCTTCCACGGGCTATCGAGGGGTAATTGCACCAGCATCGGATCGACGCTGGTGAGCACCAAAGATTCGAGCGGCGTCTGTGGGGTCATGCTGAACACGCCAACCAGCAGCAACACGCTGCTGATCAAGGTCGGCATGGCGCTCCACGACGCGAGGGCCAGCCCCTGTTTGTAGTTGAGGGCGAGGCCGGTGACCTTGCCGGCGAGAAAATAATAGAGTCCGAAGGCTAGGAAACTCACGAGAATGCCGACGGATCCACCGATGGAGCCCGTCCATTTGAGCATGTTGCTGTTCGGCCCACTGGCGCGGATCGCCTGCAATTCCTTGTCGCTGATCTCCTGTCCAGAGGCGGCGATGCTGCGCTCCATGAACCAGACGGCATCAACCTTTTCGAAGTACAGGTAGGACGCGACGGCGGTCAGACCGACAATCAGCAGCAAGGGAAGCAGAAAATTGGGTTGATCCTTCAGGCGTCCAAGGACTGCAGAAGGTTGCAGGAACACGTCGATTAGGTCTTTCATGAGAGGCCCTCCCGCGGCGCATTGTGCCAGAAGTGCCGCTTGGTACACTTCTGGCGAATTACCGACCCGTTGTGAACTAACGGCCCGGTGCCGCGGTCTCACGTAACGAATGCCATCACCTTGGAGGCATGTGCCATGTACAAGTTCCCTTCGCTGGCCTGGATGGCCCTGGCGTTAACCCTGGTACTGACCTTGACCGGCTGCGCGTCGGGACCTTCGCGGCAGACCGACGATGTGAAGCTGAATTACCGTGACTATGCCGGTGCGCCCGTCGAACAGATCACGGCGATGCGTGGCGTCGATTCTTGGACACCGGTGTCCCGAAACGAGATTGTCATCTGGACCGGAATCAACGAGGCCTACCTGCTCAAGGTGTGGGATGCCTGTCCCGATCTGCAGTTCGCCAACACCATCAGCGTCAGCCAGACCGGCCGACAGATCAGCAAGTTCGAGAAGGTCCGCGTGCGCGATCAGACCTGTCCGATCAGCGAGATCCGACCCGTGGACGTCAAGCAGATGAAGGCGGATCGTAAAGCGGCGAAGGAGACGGCGCCTGCCCCATAATGGGCGGATGAGCCAGATCCGCGATGTTGAGGGGTTCGAGGAGATCCGTGCAGGCGTGCGAGCGCTCTGCGCCGAGTTTCCCGATGAGTATTTCCGCAAGGTCGATGCCGAGCGCGGCTATCCCGCCGAATTCGTTGATGCGCTGACCCGCGCGGGTTGGCTAGCCGGACTGATCCCAGCCGAGTACGGCGGTTCTGGGCTCTCCTTGGCCGAGGCCTCGGTGGTCATGGAAGAGATCAACCGCAGTGGCGGGAACTCCGGGGCGTGCCACGGTCAGGTCTACGTCATGAATGTGCTGGTACGCCATGGCACCGAAGCGCAGCGCCGGCAATACCTGCCGAAGATCGCTGCCGGTGAACTGCGCATGCAG
>RGWK01000190.1 GCA_010029775.1 Gammaproteobacteria bacterium | reverse complement strand
AACCAACTGCAATTTCGTTCCGCCGATTTCGATGGCGATAAAACGCTCTTCATTGGTGCTTTTGAGCGCAGACTCTTCGCTCGGGCTTGGAGCAGTCGGGTTCGGCATACGGGCGATGCTATCCGAAAAGCGCCAATTTCATGCGACAGCTTTCATGTAAAATGCGACAAGTCGCTAAAGGCCGATCTTGTGAAGGATTTCCTTCCTGTCCGCTTTCGAGTTGATGACTCCGCTGCAACGATCCTTTGCAACATCCACGTCTTTCAATCCGTGCCCTGTGACGGTGCAAACAATACGCGCTCCGTCCCGAATTTTTCCGGGATCATAAGCACGTCCCGACGCGGGATTGAGCGTCTTGAAAAGACCCGCGATGCTGGCCGCGCTTGCGGGTTCGACGAAAATGCCTTCATTTGATGCAAGCCACATCTGCGCGGCGAAGATCTCCTCATCGAGACCCCAGCGACGGAACAGCTCCATGGACCGGGAGCCGAGCAAAGTCGCCTTCGGGTGTTCGCTCGGGCCGTCGCGCTGCTCGACGAGCAACACGCGCTGACCGCGATGCGCCAGATCGATGGCGAGCGTCAACCCTACAGGCCCACCTCCCACCACAAGTACCGGGACGTCTGTTTCCATCAGAACATTATGGCTCATGCGTAGGCTGCGTCATCTCGCCCGGCGCTCCGTCCGTGCGACTGCGGCCGAACTTGCGCCCGTTCCAACCCCGGGCTAATCGAGTGCTTGTAGTTCCCGCAGCCGAGGCAAGGTCTGCTCGGCGAATCGCATCGCGGCCTCGCGCAGAAATCGTCGCACCATCATTCCGCCCTCAAGCACCACACCCTGATCGATGGGCCGCTGACCCAGGGCTTCGAGCCGCTGCTGCGCATGATCAGCCCAGGCGTCAGGCCCCTCGAATCCACGCTGGCGTGCGCTGCAAAACAGCAATGTCACCCAACCGAGCTCAAGGCCTCCGCCGGTAGCCGGACAGGCGAGCACCGAGGGTTCGGCGCAGCGCTCTGCGAGCGCAAGCAGCTGCCGGTTGATTTGCCGTGCATTGCAGACCGACACCACCGTCTCAGGGGCATCTGCAGCGGAACTCGACCAGCCCTCCTGCAGCACGAGCGGCTCCGGCGTGACACCGCTCCAGTCAAGAATCTTGAAGCGCGATAACACCGACTGCTGCGTCGCCGAATCGAGCGCCGCCGCATCACGTAACCAATACTCACTACGAAACGTGGCCGATGGCTGTTTTTCGGCCGGACAAATCCGCCGTACACCGGCTGCGGCGAGTTCGTCGGCTACAGCCTCAGGCGTCATTGGGTGCCAGTCGCGATTAAAGAACTCGTGTGCGAGATAGCTGGCGCTGCGCCGCTTAAGAGAGTGAAGTACAACATCGTGCTCGGGCGCGAGACGCTCGAGCTCGACGATGGCTTGGCGAATCGCAGCGCTGATCGGCAGACCACCCTGCCGCGCCGCCTCGGCACGATCAACAAGCTGCTCACGAAGCGCCAGCATCGGCTGCCAGCCGGGCAATGCGTTGTATGACAAATACAGCGCGCCACCCGGGCGCAGGCGTTGGCGGATGAACGCGACGAGCCGCGCGCGATTCTCCGGCGAGATCCAGCTCCACACCGCGTGCAACGCGATGAAGTCGAAGTCGGGCAAATCCGGGCGGGCAAAATACTCCGCGAACGAATCGGCGTAGATTTTTGGCTGGGGTTCACAGCCCTCGCACAGTGCCAGCGCACTGCGCGAATGTTCAGGATTGAAATCCGTGCCTTGCCACCGAGCCGTACCGACGCTGCCATGGATGGCAAGACTGACACCTCGACCGAAACCAAGTTCGCAGGCGCTGTGAACTTCAGGAGGTTGGAAGCCGGCACGCGCCACGGTCCACTGCATCAGCCGCGGATTCATCGCGGCGTGATAGCCATGCGTGTACGGAATCTCGTCGACGTACCCGTCGCCGCGCGGGTCAGGCATGCTGAAGTTCCACGAACGGCTCGAGCAAGGCAGCCTTGGCCCAGGCCTCCGCCCACTCGCCGGCACTCGTCGAATCGCTGACGATGCCGCCACCGATATCCCAGCGCAGATGCCCGGCCCGTGATTGCAGCGTCCGAATGACCACGCTGAACTCAGCATCCCCATTCGGCTCCACCCAGCCGATGGCGCCGCCGTAAAGGCCGCGGGGCATCACCTCGAGCGCTTCGAGCACACCACAGGCCGCAATCTTTGGCGCACCGGTCATCGATCCCGGTGGAAACAAGGCGGCGAGCGCATCCCAAAGATCGCGCCCAGCGGCAAGTTCGCCGCGTACGGTGGAGGTCATCTGGGCGACACTGCGGTACTCCTCCACCTCCCACAGCCCCTCGACCCGCACGCTGCCCGGCGCACAGATTCGTCCTAAATCATTGCGTAGCAGATCGACGATCATCACGTTCTCGGCGCGATCTTTGGGCGACTCCGACAACTCTCTCATGGCCGCAAGACGTTGCTGATCAGACGCCCCCACGAGCCCGCGGGTGCCTTTCATCGGTCGGGCAGTTAGCGTACGCCCACGCAGACTAAAAAAACGCTCGGGACTGAGCGAGGCAATCTCGAGGCCAGGAACGCGACACCAAGCGGCATGATCCACGGGATGACTTGCAATCAATGCTGCGAAGACGTCCCCGAGATGCGGCGGCGCTGGGGCCTGCAGTGGGAACGTCAGGCAGGCCTGATAGATATCGCCGGCCGAAATCGCGCGGCGAATGCTCGCGACGGCCTCTGCATGCCACGCCGCATCCACCATGGATCGCAGAGTCCAGCGCGGCGCTGTCTGCGGCGCAGGCCAACGCCCCCCTGCTGCAGCCTCAACGACCCGAGTCGTGGAGAACAACTGCACTCGAGGCAGTCCCAGCCAAGATGACTGCGTCGGCACGCGATCAAAGAGCGAGGCCGCCTCGTGCGCTACGAGCACCAGCAACCCCGACGCACCGCGGGCGAACGCGGCGGCAGCCGCCTCCCGCAAGGCTGCGCTGGCCTCGGCGGGCGTTGCCGCAGCATCCAGCGACAACTCGGCTCGAAGCTCGCGCGCCAAAAGACTGCGACGGCCGCGATCCACGTGACCGATCGCCGAGACCAAGGCCGCGAAAGGCTCCTCGGCAGCGCAAGCGGCCTGCGCCTCGAGCGCCAGCGCCTCCGTCATGGGTGATGACTCCCTGCTGCGCGATGCCTTGCTCGCAACAAATCACGCAGCGACTGCGCCTCATCGATCGCTGCAGCTACCGGCTGCGAATCGACCGCAGCCACCGCGACCACAAGGCGTAAGGCGCTGACAAGGCATAGCCCCTCCACCTGCCTGAGGGCGGACTCACGCAGCTCACCTGCGGCGATATTCACACCCGCGCGGCGCAACTCAGACACGGTTACGCTCGGCAACTCACCCTGCCCTTCGGTGGTGTACCACTGCCCACGCTGGCGCCAAAGCAGCGCCGCACTGGCCGCCTCGATCAGCACGCCCTCGCGTGCGAGCAGCGCCTCATTGGCGCCACGCGCCTCGGCCTCGCGCTGGGCGTAACGCGACCAGTGATAACTCGTAGACTTCCCCAAAGGGCCCCACTGCGGGTGCGGCAGAGACGCCACACTCGCCCGCACGCCCGATCGTTCCCACTCGGTCGACGGCACATAAGGCTCGCATCGTCCGAGCGCCGACCAGCCTCCCGAGTCGCGCGGCGTTACGAGAATACGCAAGCGCCCGATCGCCTCCGCATCACTCGACGGCCCACCTTCACCAAAGCGTGCAATCAGGGACATCGCCGTCGCGTCAAAGAGGCCGAGAGCCTCTCGTGAATCAAACCCAGCGGCATGCAGTGACTCACGCAATCGCGCCCGATGTCCCTCGAGAAACATGGCACGCCCGCCCTCGATACGCAGCGTCTCGAACCAACCTTCGCCGTAGCGCAGCAGCGCGCTGTCGGCCGGCAGCACGGCAGCCGACTCCGTCACGGACTCGCCATCGAGACAGTGTAGTGCCACGCGTCGAACTGGCAGCGCCGAGGGGATCAGGCCGCCGACTTGCGCGCGGCGATCCAGTCGCGAACCAATTCCTCGAGAATGCCAAGGGGCATCGCGCCATTCATCAGCAACAATTCATGGAACGCCTTGAGATCGAACTTCGCACCGAGCTCGCGCTCGGCGTCGGCACGCATCTTGAGCAGCGCCAGTTGCCCAACTTTGTAGCCCGTGGCCTGCCCCGGCCACACGACATAACGCTCGATCTCCCGCGTGACCTCCGCCTCGCTCATGCCCGTCTTCTCGACCATGTAGGCGATGGCTTGCTCACGCGACCAACGCTTGGCGTGCAATCCGGTGTCGACCACGAGTCGCACGGCGCGGAACATCTCGGCCTGCAGCCGCCCGAGATCACCGAGCGGATCATCGGCGTAAATACCCATATCCGTTTTCGCGATGCGCTCGGCGTAGAGCGCCCAACCTTCGGCATAGGCATTGAAAGGCATCACCTTGCGCAGCAGCGGCACCCCTTCGATGAGCTGCGCGGCCGACAGCTGAAAGTGGTGCCCC
>RGWK01000189.1 GCA_010029775.1 Gammaproteobacteria bacterium | reverse complement strand
GGTCTAGAGTCTGACCCTGAAGCAGGAGGTCGGACTTAAAGAGGCGGTTCAGCGATGAGCAGATCGTAGGGAGTCTGCGCGAGGCGGGAGCGGGAGTGGCGATTAAGGAGCTCTGTCGTAAGCACGGATTCTCCGAGGCGAGTTACTACGCCTAGCGCAGCAAGTACGGCGGCATGGAAGTGTCGGATGTGAAGCGCCTGAAGAGCCTAGAAGCGGAGAACGCGCGGCTCGAACGCCTGCTCGCTGAGTCGCTACTGGAGAACGAAGTGAGGCGGGAGGCGCTACGAAAAAATGGTAACCGCACCGGACCGTTGGGTCATGGTGCGGTGGACGGCAATCAAGGAACGTCATCCTGCCTGTGCACGCGCGCGCCGCTAGCCGCCGCCTTATACTTCCGAACATGATCCCCAGCCGCTATTACGTTTGGTGTTTGACGGTGCCGTTGGCAATGCTATCGCTGTCTTGGAGCCTGTCGGTCGCGGCAGTGCTCTTGGGGCTTTTCTTGATTGGCCTCAGAGATGCTTTGCAGACGCGTCATGCGATCCTTCGAAACTACCCGTTGATCGGGCATCTGCGTTTTCTGCTCGAGTACATCCGTCCGGAAATGCGGCAATATTTTCTTGAGGACGATGAAACACCCCTGCCGTTCTCGCGTAATCAACGCGCTCTCGTATATCAACGAGCCAAAGGGCAGAACGACAAGCGTGGATTCGGCACGCTGATCGACCCTTACAAGCCGGGCGCCATTTGGCTTAGTCACTCCAATGTCGCACGCCACCCCGACGAACGGGCCTTCAGAGTCAGGATAGGTAACGAGTCCTGTCTTCAGCCCTACGACTCGTCGGTGCTCAACGTATCGGCGATGAGTTTCGGAGCGCTATCGGCGAATGCTATCCGTGCGCTCAATCGAGGCGCGCGAGTAGGGGGGTTTGCGCAAGACACCGGTGAAGGCTCTATCTCCCCCTATCACCGGCAAGAGGGCGGCGACCTCATTTGGGAGATCGGTTCAGGTTATTTCGGTTGTCGTGACGCGGCCGGTAATTTCTCGGCGGAAAAGTTCGCGGCGCAGGCGAGCGACCCCCAGGTGCGGATGATCGAAATAAAACTCTCTCAGGGAGCAAAACCTGGCCACGGTGGTGTGTTGCCCGCAGCAAAGGTGAGCCCCGAGATTGCAACGACCCGTGGTGTCGCCATCGGTAAAGATTGCGTCTCGCCCGCCACCCACTCGCGGTTTTCGACGCCGATAGGTTTGCTCGAATTTGTTGCGGAACTCCGTCATCTCTCAGGCGGCAAGCCCGTGGGCTTCAAGCTTTGCATTGGCGATCCGGTCGAGTTCATGAGTATTTGCAAGGCCATGCTCGCGACCAAGATTATTCCGGACTTCATCGTCATCGACGGTACGGAGGGCGGTACCGGTGCTGCGCCGGTTGAGTTTGCCGATCATGTAGGCATGCCCGCACGCGACGGTTTATCGTTTGCGCACAACGCTCTTCGCGGGGCTGGGCTCAGAGACTCAATCCGGTTGGCCGTGGCGGGTAAGATTGTGTCGGGTTTCGACGTGGCGACGATGCTGGCCTTGGGTGCCGATTGGTGCAACGCCGCGCGCAGTTTCATGTTTGCGCTAGGTTGCATCCAGTCGAGAAGCTGCCATACAGATGAATGCCCCACCGGGGTGGCTACACAGAACGCGCTGCGGCAGCGTGGTCTAGATGTGGCAGACCGAGCAAACCGGGTGGTGAATTTCCATCGAGCGACTGTGCAGTCTCTTGGTGAACTGATCGGAGCGGCCGGACTCGACAGCCCAGCGCAACTGAAGGCCGGAAGCTTCATGATACGGGACGATAAGGGACAGCCGGTGCCACTGTCGTCGATGTATCCGGAGATCGATCACCGCGTGCTGCTTGATCCATCGCATGCCGGCTATGTCGCATTACCCGCGATCTATCGCGTGGCATGGGAAAAATCGAGTGCTGACCGGTTCAAGGGGTCGGCGCCGTAGGGCGAGATGAACAAGCCAATTGATCGAAGACAATTTCTGGGTGCAGCTGTGCTCGCGAGCCTCGCGGGCACGAGTGCCAGCGGTCGAGTGCTTGCTCGGTCATCCACAGGAGTCGATCTGGAAGAGGCCACCATCGCTTCGTTGCTGCAGGCGATGGCCACGGGAGCTACAACCTCCAAGGCCATCGTGCAGGGCTACCTTGCGCGCATCAAGGCCATCGATCCCAAGCTCAATTCCATCGTCGAGATCAACCCTGACGCGCTTGCCATCGCCAGCGAGCGCGATCGCGAGCGTCGAGTCGGCACGCTGCGCGGGGCGCTGCATGGTATCCCTGTGCTGCTCAAGGACAACATCGATACCGCTGACAAGATGAAGACCACGGCGGGTTCACTCGCACTGCTCGAAGCGCCGACGCCGCAGCGCGATGCATTCATCGTGGCTCAATTGCGTGCGGCGGGTGCCGTGATTCTCGGCAAGACCAATCTTTCCGAATGGGCGAACTACCGCTCGGATTCTTCCTCGAGTGGCTGGTCGGCGCGCGGCGGTCAGACTCGAAACCCCTACGTGCTGGATCGATCGCCCTGCGGTTCGTCCTCAGGGTCGGCTGCGGCCACGTCCGCCAACCTTACCGCGGTATCGATTGGCACTGAGACCAATGGGTCGATCGTATGCCCGTCATCGAATGCGGGACTCGTTGGTTTGAAACCCACGCTTGGTCTCGTCTCGCGCAGCGGCATCATTCCGATTGCTGCGAGCCAGGACACAGCGGGACCGATGACGCGCACAGTGGCCGATGCGGCGGTGGTGCTCGGCGCGCTGATGGGTTTCGATGCCGAGGATGGCATCACGGCACAGGCTTCGCGGGGTCTTCGCGACTACACGCCGCATCTCAAGGCGGATGGCCTACAAGGCAAGCGGATTGGCGTGGCGCGTGTGAGGCTCGACATGACGGGTGCAGGCGAAGCCTCGGGCAAGGTATTGAGTTTCGAGTTCAAGGACGGACTCAACCGGTATCTCGCACGGCGCGGTGGTGCGGTGAAGTCCCTTGAGGAATTGATTGCGTTCAATGTCGCCAACGCAGATCGCGAGATGCGCTACTTCAAGCAGGAGCTTTTCCTTGCAGCCCAGAACAGGGCTTCACTTGAGAGCCGGGAGTATCGGCTCGCCTTGCTGCAGGCCAAGACCCTCTCGCAGGAAGCCATTGATACTCTGATGGACAAGCATCGGCTCGATGCCATCGTCGGGCCCTCGAACGGCGCGGCGTGGCCCATCGATCTCGTCAACGGCGACGGCGGGTCTCGCAACTCGTACGTCGCGACCTCATCTCCCGCGGCGATCGCGGGCTACCCCAACATCACCGTCCCGAGCGGCTTTCTTACGGCCTTGCCGCTTGGCATCTCATTCTGGGGTCGCGCCTTCAGCGAGCCGGTGCTGATTGAGATTGCGTACGGCTACGAACAGGCGACGCGCGCCCGCCGACCGCCACGTCTACTGCCGACGTTTACCTAAGCAACCAGGCCGATGGCGAGCCTTCGGCTTCAGCGACGATGGTGCTCCAGTGCAAGCTGCCGAGCGAACGCGAGGTCATCGGTGGTTGTTCGCAAGCGTTTGGCCAGGGACCGAGCGATTGCGCGGTAAAACACTGCGCCGGCAGCGGTGTTGACGGCGAACTTTTGCCGCAACGTATCGGCGTCAACTTTGATCATCACGCAGCGTTCGTTCGCCGTGACTGTCGCACTGCGGGGGGCATCGTCGACCAGACTCACTTCGCCGAAGTGACTGCCTGACCCAAGCATAACGACCTCAGCGTCGGCATTGCTTTTCGTGACGCGAACGCTGCCTGAACTGAGCAGGTAGAGGCCGCTGGCGCTTTGACCCTCGCGACAGATGTCCTCGCCGGTATCGAATGTCACGTTGGATGCAGCTTGCGCCACCACGCTGAGCGTGTCGGCATCCAGATCCTTGAAGAGATAAATCGCCTGCAATGCGGCGACGGTAGTCATGGCCATACAGGATTCCCGTTTCTTATCAGCGGAGTGAGCGTAACGTCGAGCGACAGATCTCGAGGTGAGCGTCGTCGAGACGACCGCCTTGCGCGGCCTCGATGACGGTCTCCAGCACCAGCGCTGCCATTTCGGAGCGCATATGCTCGTTGGCGATTTCGCCTCGCAGTTGGGCAATGAGTTTGTCGCGGGCGTCGAGTTCGCGGATCAGCGGATCCCAGTGCGGTGCACGGTGCCGCTCGAGAAGGGTCTCAACGACTTCGCCATGCGTGCTGAGGTATTCCGCATTGAAATTGCGCAAGCCAATGTTGCGCAGACTCGGAATCTCCGCGAGGGTTTTTTCGGTGACCCTTTCGAAACCCATGCTCCACTGACTGTAGAGCCGCTCGGTGATGGCTTCACGCCGCAGCACCTTCATGCCGGTATGGCGCGGGTCACGACCGATTTTCGCCATCAGCGCATCGACCACCTCCGCCTCGCCTTCGAGCGTCTGCAGAAATGTGCCGTTGCCAAAGAGCAGCATGCCCGTCAGGCCACGGTCCGTGTTGTTGCGGTGGCACTGCGTTAGCAGGCCCAGCAC
>RGWK01000188.1 GCA_010029775.1 Gammaproteobacteria bacterium | reverse complement strand
CGACTACATTCCGATTAGCCAACGGCTGCCGCTCAAATGGCCGCAGCGCAAGCGCGTCGCCTTGATCATCACCATCAATCTCGAGACCTGGGATCTCGTCAAAGACACCGACAAACCGTACTACGCGGGCGGGCCGGCCATCCTCCCCGACGTGCTGCCGGGCGATACGCCGGATTTTCCCAACTACACCTGGCGTGAATACGGGCAACGGGTCGGCGTGTTTCGGTTGTTCGACCTGTTCGATGAAATGCGGGTCAAGCCGTCGTGCACCATCAATGCGGTGACGGCGCTGCGACGTCGGCCGATGCTCGATGCGGCGCTGGCGCGGGGCTGCGAAATTCTGGCGCACAACTACGAGCAGGGCGAGTTGCTCAGCAACTATGCCAAACAGCCTGCGAAAGAGCGTGACGTCATCGAACGGTCATTGCAGGTGTACGAACAGGCCGTGGGTCGCAAGGCGCGGGGCTGGTTGTCCTCGTCGCTGCGCGGCACGCTCAATACGGCCGGGATCCTCGCGCAGAATGGCTTGCTGTTCTACTGCGACCTGATGAACGACGATCAGCCTTACCTGGTCAACACCGAACACGGACCCATCGTTTCCACGCCCTACACAAACGAGATCAACGATTTCACGTTGCTGACGCGGCGCAATCACACCACCAGCGAATTCCGCGACATCCTCATCGAGGAGTTGTCAGTGCTGTACAAGGAGGGCGCGACGACGGGTCGGATCATGAACGTTGGTCTGCATCCACACGTCAGCGGGCGTGCCTATCGAATTCGCGCGCTGCGCGAATTCATTCGCTACGCCAAATCGCTCCCGGGTGTCTGGTGGACGACGCGCGAAGAGGTGGCGACGTGGTACTTGAAGAACCACGAATCGCACATTCCCACCTCGGGAACGGTGCGCGCTGGTGCGGTGCGTGCTCGCAAGGCACCTCACGCGCGCAGGAGGACAACGAAATGACTCTTGCCATTGACGATCTGCAACCGCAATCCACAGGCGCCCAGCAATTTCTGCAACGCGGCGAACGCCGCATGCTGATCGGCGGGCAATGGGTGGAGGCGCAGGGTGGCGAGCGGCTCGAATCGCTCAACCCCGCCACGGGCAAGGTTCTTGCGAGCATCCCCTCCGGCGATGCACGAGATGTGGATCTCGCCGTACGTGCGGCACGCGAGGCTTTGAACTCGCCCGCCTGGCGTGACCTGACGGGTGCACAGCGGGCGCGATTGCTGTGGCGGATGGCGGATCTGATGGAGGCTCACCTCGATGAGTTGGCCGAGCTCGAGTCGCTCGACCAGGGCAAACCGCTATGGGTGGGCAAGTACGCCGAGATTCCCGGTGGCATCGAGCAGTTCCGCTACTTTGCGGGCGAGGCCACCAAGATCGAGGGCACCACGATCCCGACCTCGATCAATTATCAGCCCGCTGGCAAGAAAATCTTCGCCTACACGGCGAAAGAGCCGATCGGCGTTGTGGGTGCGATCGTGCCGTGGAACTCGCCGATCGTGCTCACCTGCATGAAGATTGCGCCGGCTCTTGCTGCAGGCTGCACCATGGTGCTGAAACCTGCGGAGGACACCTCGCTGACCGCGTTGCGCCTGGCCGAATTGATGCAGGAAGCGGGCTTCCCGCCCGGTGTGCTCAACGTTGTGACGGGACTCGGCGAGCGCGCGGGCGCGGCGCTAGCCGCCCATCCCGGCGTCGACAAGATCGCCTTCACCGGTTCGACCGAGGTCGGCAAATTGATGCTCGAGGCCGCGCGGGGCAACCTCAAGAAGCTCACCCTCGAGCTCGGCGGCAAGTCGCCAGCGATCGTACTGCCCGATGCCGATCTCGAGTTGACGATTCCGGGTGTGGCGAACGCGATTTTCTTTAACAGCGGCCAGGTTTGCGTTGCCGGCTCTCGGCTCTACGTGCACGAGAAAATATTTGACCGCGTTATTGAGGGTGTCGTGGGGTATGCCCGTGGCATCCGTCTCGGCCATGGCCTGGACCCCTCGACGCAGATGGGTCCCGTGGTCAGTCGTAAGCAGGCCGATCGAATTGCCGGGTACATCGCTTCCGGGCGGCAGGAGGGCGCGTCGGTCCTCACCGGCGGTGGCCAGACAGGGCCCGCGGGAACGTTCATCGAGCCGACGGTGCTCGTCGACGTTCGGCCGCAGATGAAGGTCGTACGCGAGGAAATCTTCGGGCCGGTGGTTGTGGCGACGCGTGTCAGCAGTATGGAAGAGGCTGCAACGCTGGCCAACGACACCGAGTACGGTCTTGCCGCGAGCGTTTGGACGCAGGATCTGTCGGCCGCACACCGCATGGCGGCGTCCATCCGTGCGGGCACCGTGTGGATCAACTGCCACTCGATGTACGACGCCAGCTTGCCGATTGGCGGCGTGAAACAGTCGGGCTGGGGCCGCGATAGCGGTCATCAGGCGATCGACAACTATCTGGAAACCAAGACGGTGTGCGCCGTGATCTGAGGCAGCGACCGCACGGGGGAGGGGGTATGACCGAAGGGGTTGAGGGACGACTGCAGACCGGGCAGCTGCTGGCGTATGCGGCGCCGACCGTGGCGTTGCAAGCCATGTTGGTGCCGCTCTACAACTTCCTGCCGCCGGTGTACTACTCGGCGGAGGTCGGCATGGTTGCTCTTACCGTGGCCACCATCTTCGCCGTCGGTCGCTTCTGGGAAGCGATCATCGATCCACTCGTGGGCGCACTGTCCGATCGAACGCGCAGTCGCTTCGGTCGGCGGCGCGTCTGGATGGTGGCAGGCGCGCCCATCGCACTGGTCTCTGCGTGGTTTCTGCTGCTACCGCCCTCAGGGGCCACGCCCGCGTATCTGCTCGTTTGGCTGGTGCTGTTTTACGCCGGCTGGACCATGGTGTACGTGCCGCACCAGACCTGGGGTGGTGAGCTGTCGACGGACTATGCCGAGCGCACTCGCATCGCGGGCTTTCGCGAGAGCGGCGCATTCTTTGGCTACCTTTGCGCGAGCGCCGTGGGCATTTTCTACTGGATATGGTTCAAGGGCGTGGCCTTTCCGAGCTACGCTCAAATCGTACAGTCGGTGGGCGTTTTCTTTGCAGTTGCGCTACCGCTCGCCATTCTTTGGTGTTTTGCTCGGGTGCCGGCCGCTGAGACGCATGCAGAGCGTACGCCGGGCTGGAGCGAACTGCTCGGGATCCTGTCTCGTAACGCACCCTTTCGCCGCCTTGCGGGAGCGTATCTGCTCGATCGGCTGGCCATGGGTGTGTACTTCGGCGTACAGCCCGTGTTGATCTCGCAAGCTTTGGGTCTGCAGCAGCACGTGCTCACCGTCGCCATCGTCAACACGATCGCCGCCGTCTTGCTTGCGCCGTTGTGGGTGCCCGTGGCAAGCCGGGTCGGCAAGCACCGTGCCTACTGCATCGCCAACGGCGTGACGGCGCTCGCCTACGTGTCGTTGTTCTTCGTGCCCGCGGGTGTCGTGTTGCCCGTGTTGTTGGCCAATGTGGTGATGGCCTTTGGCAACGGTGGGACCATGATCATGCCCCCGGCCATGACGGCCGATGCCGTGGACAGCGACGAGTTGCAGACCGGCAGTGCGCAGATGGGCGGTCACATGGCGTTTCTTGCCTCGATCTTCAAATTCGGGATGGGGCTCGGTCTGTTCGCAGGTCTCGGGTTCCTCTCGCTGTTTGGGTATATCGATATGAGTCAGGTGCTCACGGACGAGGTCGCGCAGGGTGTACGACTCGGGGCCTCCTGGTTACCCGCCGCGATGCTGTTGGTGCCGATCCTGCTGATGTGGCGCTATCCCATCGATGCGACGCGGCATGCGGTGATTCGCCAACAGCTGGCCGCGCAACGCGCACAGTCGGTGCGTCCATGAGAGTGGTCCGGTGGTTCGCCAAGGCCCTGGGTGCGCTGCTCGCAGGTGTCGTGGCAGTCGTGCTGGTGTTGCTCGTGGTGATGTGGATTGCCGATCCCGCTGTGCCGCGGAACGTGCTCTTCGGTCAGCCGTTGACTCAACCTGCCCAAGTCGAAAAATCCCAACCACAGGATCCGGTGCCGGGTGCCCCCCGTGACGATATTTCACGCGGTGGTCTGCAGGCCTTCGACGAGGCCCGACTCGCGCCGGCGATCGACTATGCGACGCAGATGCAGTCGGTGGCCTTGCTGATTTACAAGGACGGGGCGCTCGTCTACGAGAAGTACTGGCCAGGCTTTTCCGCCGACACGCGCACTAACCCCAATTCGATGCACAAGGCGGTGCTGGCGCTACTGGTCGGTGCGGCCATCGATGATGGTTACATCGACTCGGCCGAGGCACCCGCCTCGCGCTGGATCGCGGAGTGGCGGGGCGATGCGCGCGCAGCAATCACGATACGCGAACTGCTGCAGATGTCGTCCGGTCTCGAGATCCCGGTGTTTGGTACGTGGAAGTCGGCGCGAATCCTGTTCGGTTCCAATCTCGAGCGCGGCGTGCTCGAGCTCGCTGCGGCCAAGCCGCACGGCAGCAATTTCGAATACAACAATGCCAGCACCCAGGTGCTCATCACCGTGCTCGAGCGCGCCACGGGCAAGCGTTACGCGGAGTACCTCTCGAG